>NZ_KV830557.1:0-305 GCF_001836795.1 Neisseria sp. HMSC061H08
TTAAGGGCCGACATGATCAAACAGCGCGAAATCCATCTGGCCATACCCGCACAAACTAATAAGGAGCAAAGATTGCAGTTGCAACGTGTGGTAGAGTATGGCAAAAGTCAGAACATTACAGTCAAAATTACGGAGATCGAATAAATGACTTTCAATCAAGAACAAGATTATTGGGCTGGCTATAAGGCAAATGAAAGAGCCTTGATTATTCAAACATGGTCAGGATTTGGGCGATATGCTCCAGACCACCTATATCCCCCCCATATCCTGCCATTGGATACCGACAATGGAACTTTAGGCACGAC
>NZ_KV830558.1:0-259 GCF_001836795.1 Neisseria sp. HMSC061H08
GACACCTGGAAAGAAGGCGGCATAGGCAGGAGTATCCTGCACGGGGCGGCAGGCGGGCTGACGACGGGCAACCTCGGCGGCATACTGGCCGGCGGCGGCACTTCCCTTGCCGCACCGTATTTGGACGAAGCGGCGGAAAACCTAGGCCCGGCGGGCAAAGCGGCGGTCAACGCACTGGGCGGGGCGGCAATCGGCTATGCGGCGGGCGGAAATATCGGTACGGCGGCAGTAGGGGCGAATGTCGATTGGAACAATAGGC
>NZ_KV830559.1:0-24315 GCF_001836795.1 Neisseria sp. HMSC061H08
GCCGTACCGTAGGTGCAGGTGTGGTTTCTTCTATCATCGCTTAATTGAGGGATATTGATAAATGGCAAACCAAAAAATCCGTATCCGCCTGAAAGCTTATGACTACAGTCTGATTGACCGTTCTGCGCAAGAAATCGTTGAAACTGCTAAACGCACTGGTGCTGTTGTTAAAGGTCCGATCCCTTTGCCAACTAAAATCGAACGTTTCAACATTTTGCGTTCTCCTCACGTGAACAAAACTTCTCGTGAACAATTGGAAATCCGCACCCACTTGCGTCTGATGGACATTGTGGACTGGACTGATAAAACTACTGATGCACTGATGAAACTGGATCTTCCAGCAGGTGTAGATGTAGAAATTAAAGTTCAATAAGAACTAAAAAACCGAACAGCTTAGCTGTTCGGTTTTTTATAAAATTCTTAGGCCGTCTGAAAATTTCGGATACTTTGTAGTATTCTTCAGAAAAAAAGAGGGGCTTAAGAAGTTAAATTGAAATTTTTGTTGATATTTCTTTGAGTTGTCAATTATAATGGCTGACTTGGTACATCCGTATCAAGTTTAACTTTGTCTGAAAGGCAGGCCAATCGTAGCCCGCCCCTTTACTTAAAAAGGAAAATAATCATGACTTTAGGTCTGGTTGGACGCAAAGTTGGTATGACTCGCGTGTTCGACGAACAGGGTGTTTCTGTTCCGGTAACTGTTTTGGATATGTCTGCCAACCGCGTTACACAAGTAAAATCCAAAGATACTGACGGCTACACTGCTGTACAAGTTACCTTTGGTCAGAAAAAAGCTAATCGTGTCAACAAAGCTGAAGCTGGTCACTTTGCTAAAGCAGGTGTTGAAGCTGGTCGCGGTTTGGTTGAATTTGCTTTGACTGAAGAGAAGCTGGCTGAATTGAAAGCCGGTGATGAAATTACCGTTTCCATGTTTGAAGTTGGTCAATTAGTGGATGTAACCGGTACCTCTAAAGGTAAAGGTTTCTCTGGTACGATCAAACGTCACAACTTCGGTGCTCAACGTACTTCCCACGGTAACTCCCGTTCACACCGTGTTCCTGGTTCTATCGGTATGGCACAAGACCCTGGTCGAGTGTTCCCTGGTAAACGTATGGCAGGTCAATACGGTAACACTAAAGCAACTATTCAAAAATTGGAAGTTGTACGTGTTGATGCTGAACGCCAACTCTTGTTGGTTAAAGGTGCTGTTCCGGGTTCGGTTAACAGCGACGTCGTGGTTCGTCCTAGCGTGAAAGTAGGTGCGTAATGGAATTGAAAGTAATTGACGCTAAAGGACAAGTATCTGGCAGCTTGGCTGTTTCTGATGCTTTGTTTGCTCGTGAATACAATGAAGCTCTGGTTCACCAACTGGTTACTGCTTATTTGGCAAATGCCCGTTCTGGTAACCGTGCTCAAAAAACTCGTGCCGAAGTAAATCACTCTACTAAAAAACCATGGCGCCAAAAAGGTACCGGCCGTGCTCGTTCCGGTATGACTTCTTCTCCGCTGTGGCGTAAAGGTGGTCGTGCATTCCCAAACAAACCTGACGAAAACTTTACTCAAAAAGTGAACCGTAAAATGTACCGTGCCGGTATGGCGACTATTCTGTCCCAATTGGCTCGTGACGAACGTTTGTTTGCAATCGAAGCATTGACTGCTGAAACTCCTAAAACCAAAGTTTTTGCCGAACAGGTGAAAAACTTAGGTTTGGAGCAAGTTTTGTTTGTAACTAAACAGCTCGACGAGAATGTTTACTTGGCTTCACGCAACTTGCCTAACGTATTGGTTTTGGAAGCCCAACAAGTTGATCCTTACAGCTTGCTGCGTTACAAAAAAGTCGTTATCACTAAAGATGCAGTTGCACAATTAGAGGAGCAATGGGTATGAATCAACAACGTTTGACTCAAGTAATCTTGGCACCTATCGTTTCTGAAAAAAGCAACGTATTGGCTGAAAAACGTAACCAAATGACGTTTAAAGTTTTGGCAAATGCAACCAAACCTGAAATTAAAGCAGCAGTTGAGTTGCTGTTCGGTGTTCAAGTTGCAGACGTTACTACTGTCACCATTAAAGGTAAAATTAAACGTTTTGGTCGCACTTTAGGTCGTCGCAGCGATGTTAAAAAGGCTTACGTAAGTCTGGCTGCCGGTCAAGAGTTGGATTTGGAAGCCGCTGCTGCAGCTGCAGATAAGGAATAAACAAAATGGCAATCGTTAAAATGAAGCCGACCTCTGCAGGCCGTCGCGGCATGGTTCGCGTGGTAACAGAAGGTTTGCACAAAGGTGCACCTTATGCATCTCTGCTGGAAAAGAAAAATTCTACTGCCGGTCGTAACAACAATGGTCATATCACTACCCGCCATAAAGGTGGTGGTCATAAACACCATTACCGTGTTGTAGATTTTAAACGTAACAAAGACGGTATCCCTGCAAAAGTAGAGCGTATCGAGTATGACCCTAACCGTACTGCATTTATCGCATTGTTGTGCTATGCAGATGGTGAGCGTCGCTACATCATTGCTCCTCGTGGTATTCAAGCCGGCGCAGTATTGGTTTCCGGTGCTGAAGCTGCCATCAAAGTAGGTAACACTCTGCCGATTCGCAATATTCCAGTTGGTACAACTATTCACTGTATCGAAATGAAACCAGGTAAAGGTGCACAAATTGCCCGTTCAGCTGGTGCTTCTGCGGTATTGCTTGCAAAAGAAGGTGCTTACGCTCAAGTTCGTTTGCGTTCTGGTGAAGTGCGCAAAATTAGCGTAAATTGCCGTGCAACTATCGGTGAGGTTGGTAACGAAGAACAAAGCCTGAAAAAAATTGGCAAAGCTGGTGCTAACCGCTGGCGTGGTATTCGTCCGACCGTTCGTGGTGTTGTCATGAACCCTGTCGATCACCCACATGGTGGTGGTGAAGGCCGTACTGGTGAAGCTCGCGAACCGGTTAGCCCATGGGGTACTCCTGCTAAGGGCTACCGCACTCGTAATAACAAACGCACGGATAACATGATTGTTCGTCGTCGTTACTCAAATAAAGGTTAATTAGTATGGCTCGTTCATTAAAAAAAGGCCCATATGTAGACCTGCATTTGCTGAAAAAAGTAGATGCTGCTCGTGCAAGCAACGACAAACGCCCAATTAAAACTTGGTCACGTCGTTCTACCATTTTGCCTGATTTCATTGGTCTGACTATCGCTGTACACAACGGTCGCACTCACGTGCCTGTGTTTATCAGTGACAACATGGTTGGTCATAAATTAGGTGAGTTCTCATTGACCCGTACCTTTAAAGGCCACTTGGCCGATAAAAAGGCTAAAAAGAAATAAGGTGAATCATGAGAGTAAGTGCACAACATAAAAATGCCCGTATTTCAGCTCAAAAAGCTCGTTTGGTAGCTGATTTGATTCGTGGTAAAGACGTTGCCCAAGCTTTGAATATCTTGGCATTCAGCCCTAAAAAAGGTGCTGAGCTGATTAAAAAAGTATTGGAATCAGCAATCGCTAATGCCGAGCACAACAATGGTGCTGACATTGACGAACTGAAAGTGGTAACTATCTTTGTTGACAAAGGCCCAAGCTTGAAACGTTTCCAAGCTCGTGCCAAAGGTCGCGGTAACCGCATCGAGAAACAAACTTGTCATATTAATGTGACAGTGGGCAACTAAGGAAAAGCTATGGGACAAAAGATTAACCCTACAGGCTTTCGCCTGGCGGTAACTAAAGACTGGGCTTCAAAATGGTTTGCTAAAAGCACCGACTTTTCAACTGTTTTGAAACAAGATATTGATGTTCGTAATTACTTGCGCAAAAAATTGGCAAATGCTTCAGTTGGTCGCGTAGTAATCGAACGTCCTGCTAAATCTGCACGTATCACTATCCACTCTGCTCGTCCAGGTGTGGTTATTGGTAAAAAAGGCGAGGATATCGAAATCTTGAAACGTGACTTGCAAGCTCTGATGGGTGTGCCAGTACATGTAAATATTGAAGAGATTCGCCGTCCTGAGTTGGATGCGCAAATTATTGCTGATGGTATTGCTCAGCAACTTGAAAAACGCGTCCAATTCCGTCGTGCAATGAAACGTGCAATGCAAAATGCAATGCGTTCTGGTGCCAAAGGCATCAAGATCATGACGTCAGGCCGTCTGAATGGTGCTGATATCGCTCGTAGCGAATGGTATCGTGAAGGTCGCGTACCTTTGCATACTTTACGTGCAAATGTAGATTATGCAACTAGCGAAGCGCACACTACTTATGGTGTACTGGGTCTGAAAGTTTGGGTTTATACAGAAGGTAATATTAAATCTTCTAAACCTGAGCATGAGAAGAAACAAAGAAAGGCAGGTGGACGTAATGCTGCAGCCAACTAGACTGAAATATCGCAAGCAACAAAAAGGTCGTAATACTGGTATTGCTACTCGCGGTAACAAAGTAAGTTTCGGTGAGTTCGGTTTGAAAGCCGTAGGCCGTGGTCGTTTGACTGCCCGCCAAATCGAAGCTGCTCGTCGTACCATGACTCGTCATATCAAACGTGGCGGTCGTATTTGGATTCGTGTATTCCCTGACAAACCGATTACTGAAAAACCTATTCAAGTTCGTATGGGTGGCGGTAAAGGTAATGTGGAATATTACATTGCTGAAATTAAACCAGGCAAAGTATTGTACGAAATGGACGGTGTTCCTGAGTCTTTGGCTCGTGAAGCATTTGAATTGGCCGCTGCCAAATTGCCTATTCCTACAACCTTTGTGGTAAGACAGGTGGGTCAATAATGAAAGCAAATGAATTGAAAGACAAATCTATTGAGCAATTAAACTCTGATTTGTTGGACTTGTTGAAAGCTCAGTTTGGCTTGCGCATGCAAAATGCAACCGGTCAGTTGGGTAAATCTAGCGAGTTGAAACGTGTACGTCGCGATATTGCTCGTATTAAAACCATTTTAACTGAAAAAGGTGCTAAGTAATGAGCGAAGCTAAAAATGTTCGTACTTTGCAAGGCAAAGTGGTAAGCGACAAAATGGACAAAACTGTTACAGTATTGGTTGAGCGTAAAGTTAAACACCCTCTGTACGGTAAAATCATTCGTTTATCAACTAAAATCCATGCACATGATGAAAGCAATCAATATGGCATCGGTGACGTAGTGGTAATCGAGGAATCTCGTCCTTTGTCAAAAACCAAGTCTTGGGTTGTCAAAGAATTGGTTGAGAAAGCACGTACTGTTTGATTTAAAATACAGTAATGCAGCTTAATAAGAAACGAAGTCTTGCAGCAAAATTAATTTGCGTGTAAACTTCGTTTCTTATCTTCCAGCTTCTTATGGAAGTTTCTCTCCCTTCGGGATCCAAGACTGGTTTACTAGAACCGTGATGGTTTCATTTAATAAGCAGCTTAAAGTAAGGTGCGAGTTATATGAAAGTGGTAAATTAAGTTGGTTAATTTAAAGGTACTAATATGATTCAAATGCAGACCATCTTAGATGTGGCTGATAACTCTGGTGCGCGTCGCGTAATGTGCATCAAAGTATTAGGCGGATCTAAGCGTCGCTACGCTTCTGTTGGCGATATTATTAAAGTTGCAGTTAAAGATGCAGCCCCACGTGGTCGTGTCAAAAAAGGTGATGTATACAATGCGGTAGTTGTTCGTACTGCTAAAGGTGTACGTCGTCCTGATGGTGCGTTAATTAAATTCGATAACAATGCCGCTGTGTTGTTGAATAATAAACTTGAACCTCTGGGTACTCGTATTTTTGGCCCGGTAACCCGTGAATTGCGTACTGAGCGATTTATGAAAATCGTTTCATTGGCGCCTGAAGTATTATAAGGAATAGCGCGATGAATAAAATCATTAAAGGCGATCAGGTTGTAGTGATTACCGGTAAAGATAAAGGTAAGCAAGGTCAAGTAGTTCGAGTGTTGGGTGATAAAGTTGTTGTTGAAGGTGTGAATGTTGTGAAACGCCATCAAAAACCTAATCCAATGCGTGGTATTGAGGGTGGCATTATTACTAAAGAAATGCCTTTGGATATTTCTAATATTGCAATCCTGAATCCGGAAACTAATAAAGCAGACCGTGTTGGTATTAAGCTGATTGAAAATGAAGGCAAAGTTAAACGCGTTCGTTTCTTCAAATCAAATGGCTCTATCATTGGAGCATAAGGAGATAACATGGCTCGTTTGAGAGAGTTTTATAAAGATACAGTTGTTCCTGAATTGGTTAAACAATTTGGTTACAAATCAGTAATGGAAGTTCCACGTATTGAAAAAATCACCTTGAATATGGGTGTGGGTGAAGCTGTTGCTGATAAAAAAGTTATGGAACACGCTGTTTCTGATTTAGAGAAGATTGCTGGTCAAAAACCAGTTGTTACTGTTGCTCGTAAATCTATCGCGGGTTTTAAAATCCGTGATAACTATCCAGTTGGTTGCAAAGTAACTTTGCGTCGTGATCAAATGTTTGAATTCTTGGATCGTTTGATTACTATTGCGTTGCCTCGCGTACGTGACTTCCGTGGTGTAAGCGGTAAATCATTTGATGGTCGTGGCAATTACAATATGGGCGTTCGTGAGCAAATTATTTTCCCGGAAATTGAATACGATAAAATCGATGCTTTGCGTGGTTTGAATATTACTATTACAACTACTGCAAAAACTGATGAAGAAGCGAAAGCTTTGTTGTCACTGTTCAAGTTTCCGTTTAAAGGATAATCATGGCTAAGAAAGCACTTATTAATCGAGAGCTGAAACGTCAAGCATTGGCGAAAAAGTTTGCAGCTAAACGTGAGGCAATTTTCGCTGTTATTAATGATGCTAATGCGACTGAAGAAGAACGTTTTGAAGCACGTTTGAAATTTCAATCCATTCCTCGTAATGCAGCACCTGTACGTCAACGTCGTCGTTGTGCTTTAACAGGTCGTCCTCGTGGCACTTTCCGTAAATTTGGTTTGGGTCGTATTAAAATCCGTGAAATCGCTATGCGTGGCGAGATCCCTGGTGTTGTTAAAGCTAGCTGGTAATAGGAGTATAAATAATGAGTATGCATGATCCTATTTCCGATATGTTGACTCGTATTCGCAATGCGCAACGTGCTAATAAAGCAGCAGTTGCCATGCCTTCCTCTAAACTGAAATGTGCAATTGCAAAAGTTCTGAAAGAAGAAGGTTATATCGAGGATTTTGCGGTTTCTGCTGATGCAAAACCGGTATTGGAAATTCAATTGAAATACTATGCAGGTCGTCCTGTGATTGAGCAAATTAAACGTGTTTCACGTCCAGGTTTGCGTATTTACAAAGCATCAAGTGAGATCCCTAGCGTAATGAATGGCTTGGGTGTCGCTATTGTTAGTACTTCTAAAGGTGTAATGACTGATCGCAAAGCCCGTTCTGAGGGTGTGGGTGGTGAGTTGTTGTGCATCGTAGCCTAGTGGAGAAAAGTAAATGTCACGCGTCGCAAAAAACCCAGTGACTGTTCCTGCTGGTGTAGAAGTAAAATTCGGAACAGATGCATTGGTTATCAAAGGTAAAAATGGCGAATTGTCTTTTCCTTTGCATTCCGATGTTGCTATTGAACTGAACGATGGTAAATTGACTTTTGCTGCAAAAAATGACAGTAAACAGGCTAATGCTATGTCTGGTACTGCTCGTGCATTGGTTAATAACATGGTTAAGGGTGTTTCTGAAGGTTTTGAGAAAAAACTTCAATTGATTGGTGTGGGTTATCGTGCCCAAGCTCAAGGTAAAGTTTTGAACCTGTCTTTGGGTTTCTCTCATCCAATCGTATATGAAATGCCTGAAGGTGTTTCCGTTCAAACTCCTAGCCAAACAGAAATCGTTTTGACTGGTGCAGATAAACAAGTGGTTGGCCAAGTCGCTGCTGAAATTCGTGCATTCCGTTCTCCTGAGCCTTATAAAGGTAAAGGTGTTCGTTATGTAGGTGAAGTAGTAGTGATGAAAGAAGCCAAGAAAAAATAATTGAGGTTCACTAATGGATAAACATACAACCCGACTCCGTCGTGCACGCAAAACCCGTGCGCGTATTGCGGACTTGAAAATGGTAAGATTATGTGTGTTCCGCAGCAATAATCATATTTATGCTCAAGTAATTAGTGCTGAAGGTGATAAAGTATTGGCTCAAGCCTCTACATTGGAAGCTGAAGTACGTAGTAGCCTGAAATCAGGTGGCAGCGTTGAAGCAGCAGCTGTAGTTGGTAAGCGTATTGCTGAAAAAGCTAAAGCAGTGGGTGTTGAAAAAGTTGCTTTTGACCGTTCAGGTTTCCAATATCACGGTCGTGTGAAAGCTTTGGCTGAAGCTGCACGTGAAAATGGTTTAAGCTTCTAATATTTGGAGACTTTCAGATGGCAAAACATGAAATTGAAGAACGCGGTGACGGCCTGATTGAAAAGATGGTCGCAGTTAATCGCGTGACTAAAGTAGTTAAAGGTGGCCGTATCATGGCTTTCTCTGCACTGACTGTTGTTGGTGATGGTGATGGCCGCATCGGTATGGGTAAAGGTAAATCAAAAGAAGTACCAGTTGCTGTTCAAAAAGCAATGGATCAAGCTCGACGCTCTATGATTAAAGTGCCTTTGAAAAACGGTACTATTCATCATGAAGTTATTGGTCGTCATGGTGCTACTAAGGTATTTATGCAACCTGCTAAAGAAGGTAGCGGTGTAAAAGCTGGTGGTCCAATGCGTTTAGTATTTGATGCTATGGGTATCCATAACATCTCAGCTAAAGTACATGGTTCTACTAACCCTTACAATATTGTACGTGCTACATTAGACGGTTTGTCTAAACTGTATACCCCTGCTGATATTGCTGCTAAACGTGGCTTGACAGTAGAAGATATTTTGGGAGCTAACCATGACTGAGCAAAAAAAGATTAAAGTTACATTGGTTAAGAGCCTGATCGGTACAATTGAATCTCATCGTGCATGTGCTCGCGGTTTAGGTTTGCGCCGCCGCGAACATACTGTAGAGGTTTTGGATACCCCTGAAAACCGTGGCATGATCAATAAAATCAGCTACTTGTTGAAAGTGGAGTCTTAATTATGTTTTTGAATACTATTCAACCTGCTGAGGGTGCTACTCACGCTAGCCGTCGTGTAGGCCGTGGTATTGGTAGCGGCTTGGGTAAGACAGGTGGTCGTGGTCATAAAGGTCAAAAAAGCCGTTCTGGTGGCTTCCACAAGGTAGGTTTTGAAGGCGGTCAAATGCCTTTGCAACGTCGTTTGCCAAAACGTGGTTTCAAATCTTTGACTGCAGCCGCTAATGCTGAAGTTCGTTTGAGTGAATTAAATCTGATTGCTGTGAACGAGATTGATGTCTTGGTTCTTAAACAAGCTGGTCTGATTTCTGCAACTGCTTCTAATGTAAAAGTTATTGCTTCTGGTGAAATTTCAAAAGCAGTTACCTTGAAAGGTGTAAAAGCTACTAAAGGTGCTAAAGCTGCTATTGAAGCTGCCGGTGGTAAAGTAGAAGAATAAGGCTTGCACTACAGTGGCTAATCAACAATCTTTATCAGGATTATCCAAATTTGGTGATCTGAAAAAACGTCTGGTGTTCCTTTTAGGTGCTTTAGTCGTTTTCCGTATTGGTGCTCATATACCGGTACCGGGCGTAGATGCTGTTGCATTAGCTAAGTTATACGAAGGCGCTGCAAACGGCATATTCGGAATGTTAAATATGTTCTCGGGTGGTTCGTTGGAGCGCTTTAGTATATTTGCAATTGGTATCATGCCTTATATTTCGGCATCAATTATTGTTCAGCTTGCTTCTGAAATTGTTCCTTCTTTAAAAGCTTTGAAGAAGGAAGGTGAGGCTGGTAGAAAAATAATTACGAAATATACTAGGTATGGGACGGTATTATTGGCTGTATTGCAAAGCTTTGGTGTTGCAACATTTGTTTATCAACAAGGTGTTGTTGTAACGAGTTCGCTTGAGTTTCATATTTCTACAGTAGTCTGTTTGGTTACAGGTACTATGTTTCTGATGTGGTTAGGGGAGCAAATTACCGAGCGTGGTATTGGTAATGGTATTTCTTTAATTATTACAGCAGGCATTGTATCGGGTATTCCATCCGGTATTGTTCGGATGCTAACTTTGACTGAACAAGGCTCTATGAGTATGTTGATGGCGGTATCAATTGTGATTGGTATTTTGCTGTTGATCTATGCTGTAGTCTATTTTGAGAGTGCTCAGCGTAAAGTTCCTGTGCATTATGCTAAAAGACAGTTTGGCTCTGGAATGATGCCGGGACAAAGCATTCATATGCCGTTCAAGCTAAATATGGCAGGTGTTATTCCTCCTATTTTTGCTTCCAGTATCATTTTATTTCCATCTACACTTTTAGGTTGGTTTGGTTCAAATAGTACGAATTCTGTTCTTCATAAGGTTGCTGCAATGCTGCAACACGGACGGCCTTTGTATATTGTATTATTTGCCACAACTATCATCTTCTTCTGCTATTTCTATACTGCTTTAGTATTTAGCCCTAAAGAGATGGCTGAAAATTTGAAGAAGAGTGGTGCATTTGTGCCAGGTATTCGCCCAGGTGAGCAAACCTCTAGATATTTGGAAAAAGTTGTACTGAGACTGACATTATTTGGTGCTTTGTATATCACTACAATCTGTCTGATACCTGAATTTTTAACGACGGCATTGAAAGTTCCTTTCTATTTAGGTGGAACATCTCTGCTTATTTTGGTTGTCGTTACAATGGATTTTAGGACGCAAATCAATTCATATCGAATGAGTAGTCAGTATGAAGACTTGATGAGTCGTCCAGATATGAAATCTTTGTCACGTAAGTAGGCTTATGGCTAAAGAAGATACCATACAGATGCAGGGCGAAATCCTTGAGACTTTGCCCAATGCAACATTTAAAGTAAAACTGGAAAATGATCATGTAGTACTTGGTCATATATCTGGCAAAATGCGGATGCATTATATCCGTATTTCTCCAGGTGATAAGGTAACAGTTGAATTAACTCCTTATGATTTAACCCGTGCTCGGATTGTTTTCCGAGCAAGATAAACGATAAAAGGAAATAAAATGCGTGTACAACCTTCTGTAAAGAAAATTTGTCGCAATTGCAAGATTATTCGTCGTAATCGTGTAGTTCGCGTAATTTGTACTGACCCACGTCACAAACAACGTCAAGGTTAAGAAGCTAGTTTTCTTAACTATTGATTTTGTGGTATAGTGACATACTTTGCCCTAAAAAGGAAAAAATATGGCTCGTATTGCAGGGGTAAATATCCCTAATAATGCCCATATCGTAATTGGCCTTCAGGCTATTTATGGTATTGGTGCGACTCGTGCTAAATTGATTTGTGAGGCAGCAAATATTGCTCCTACTACTAAAGCAAAAGATTTGGACGAGGCTCAATTAGACGCTTTGCGTGAGCAAGTTGCTAAATATGAAGTTGAAGGTGATTTGCGTCGTGAAGTAACGATGAGCATTAAACGACTGATGGATATGGGTTGCTATCGCGGCTTCCGTCATCGTCGTGGCTTGCCTTGTCGTGGTCAACGCACTCGCACAAATGCTCGTACCCGTAAAGGTCCGCGCAAAGCGATTGCTGGTAAGAAATAAATTTTAAGGAATTTGATTAATGGCTAAAGCAAACACAGCTTCGCGTGTACGTAAAAGAGTACGTAAAACCGTAAGCGAAGGTATTGTGCACGTTCATGCATCTTTCAACAATACCATCATTACAATCACTGACCGTCAAGGCAATGCATTGTCTTGGGCTACCTCTGGCGGCGCTGGTTTTAAAGGTTCTCGTAAAAGTACACCATTTGCAGCACAAGTTGCAGCAGAAGCAGCTGGTAAAGTTGCCCAAGAGTATGGCGTTAAAAATTTAGAAGTCCGCATTAAAGGCCCTGGCCCTGGTCGCGAATCTTCTGTACGTGCTTTAAACGCTCTTGGTTTCAAGATTACCAGCATTACTGACGTTACCCCGTTGCCTCATAACGGTTGCCGTCCGCCTAAAAAACGTCGTATTTAATATTGGAGTGATTTAAAACATGGCACGTTATATTGGCCCTAAATGTAAATTAGCACGTCGCGAAGGTACGGATCTGTTTTTGAAGAGTGCACGTCGCTCTTTGGATTCCAAATGTAAAATGGATTCTGCACCTGGTCAACACGGTGCGAAAAAACCACGTTTGTCAGACTACGGTTTGCAATTGCGTGAAAAACAAAAAATCCGTCGTATTTATGGCGTATTAGAGCGTCAATTCCGTCGTTATTTCGCGGAAGCAGCTCGTCGTAAAGGCTCTACCGGTGAATTGCTGTTGCAATTGCTGGAGTCTCGTTTGGACAATGTCGTTTACCGTATGGGTTTCGGCTCTACTCGCGCCGAAGCACGTCAATTGGTTTCTCACAAAGCTATCGTCGTAAACGGTCAAGTTGTTAATATCCCTTCTTTCCAAGTTAAAGCAGGTGATGTTGTAGCTGTTCGTGAAAAAGCTAAGAAACAAGTACGCATCCAAGAAGCATTGAGCCTGGCTACCCAAATTGGCTTGCCAAGCTGGGTATCTGTTGATGCCGACAAATTGGAAGGCGTATTCAAAAATATGCCGGATCGCTCAGAATTGTCTGGCGATATTAATGAACAGCTGGTGGTAGAGTTCTACTCTAAATAATGCTAGCTCAATGAGGGACAGTTAAATGCAAAATAGCACAACCGAATTTTTGAAACCTCGTCAAATCGATGTAGATACCTTGTCTTCCACTCGGGCCAAGGTGTCTATGCAGCCATTTGAACGTGGTTTTGGTCATACTTTAGGTAATGCTTTGCGTCGTATCTTACTGTCATCCATGAATGGCTTTGCCCCAACTGAAGTAGTTATTTCCGGCGTATTGCACGAATACTCTACTATTGATGGTGTTCAAGAGGATGTTGTTGACGTTCTCTTGAACATTAAAGGTATCGTATTCAAGCTTCACGGTCGTAACCAAGTTCAGTTGACTTTGAAAAAAACAGGTGCCGGTGCTGTTGTAGCCGGTGATATTGATTTGCCACACGATGTGGAAATCATCAATCCTGAACATGTTATTTGCCACTTGGCTGACAATGGCCAAATCGACATGGAAATTAAAGTTGAGCAAGGTCGTGGTTATCAATCTGTTTCAGGTCGTCGCGTATTGCGTGATGAGAACAAACAAATTGGTGCGATTCAGTTGGATGCGAGCTTTTCGCCCATCAGTCGTGTTAGCTTTGAAGTTGAACCTGCACGCGTAGAGCAACGCACGGATTTGGATAAATTGGTTTTGGATATTGAAACCAATGGTTCTATTGATCCAGAAGAAGCTGTACGTAGTGCCGCACGTATCTTAATTGACCAAATGTCTATTTTTGCAGATCTGCAAGGTACTCCGGTTGAAGAGGTTGAAGAAAAAGCGCCTCCTATCGATCCTATCTTGCTGCGTCCTGTAGATGATTTGGAATTAACCGTACGTTCAGCTAATTGTCTGAAAGCTGAAGATATTTACTATATTGGCGATTTGATTCAACGTACTGAAACCGAGCTTCTCAAGACCCCTAATTTGGGTCGTAAATCTTTGAATGAGATCAAAGAAGTGTTGGCCTCTAAAGGTCTGACATTAGGTTCCAAATTAGAAGCTTGGCCGCCTGTAGGCTTAGAAAAGCCGTAAGTTTGAAGATTAAAGGATAATGACATGCGTCATCGTAATGGCAACCGCAAATTAAACCGTACTAGCAGCCACCGTGCTGCGATGCTGCGCAATATGGCGAATTCCTTGTTGACTCACGAAACCATCGTGACAACTTTGCCTAAAGCAAAAGAATTGCGCCGCGTAGTTGAGCCCTTGATTACCTTGGGTAAAAAACCTTCTTTGGCAAACCGTCGTTTGGCTTTTGACCGCACTCGCGATCGTGATGTTGTAGTTAAATTGTTTGACGAATTGGGTCCACGCTTTGCTGCTCGTAACGGCGGCTATGTTCGTGTACTGAAATACGGTTTCCGTAAAGGCGACAATGCTCCTTTGGCATTGGTTGAATTGGTTGATAAAGCAGCTGATTCTGCTGAATAAGCAAATTAATATGAAAGCACTACCTGTTTAGGTAGTGCTTTTTTATTTGGATAGCTCTTTCTCATTTCGCAGTGCTACAATTGCCGAAAGGCAAAGGGATACGCGCCGAATGTTGTAGCTCCCTTTCTCATTTCGCAGTGCTACAATACTAACAACTTATTTGAGCAGGCATTAATAGTTGTAGCTCCCTTTCTCATTTCGCAGTGCTACAATACTTCAACGGAAAACCCTTATTCTATAAGGGTTTCCCGTTTTATTTTGTCTAAAAAAGCAGTCTTAAAATAATAATAGCTGGTCGGAATTTACCCTTTTTTCTTGGGTTTTCAGCTCTCCCAACAGCAGTTTCATGGTGGCATATTGCTTTTCTGTTACTTCCAAACAGCGGATTGAGCCTTCTTGCGGTAGGTTTGCACATAGCCTATTGTGGTGTTTTTGCAACGAATCTCGACCTTTGACAATACGGCTGTATACAGAAAGTTGGAGCATTTGGTATCCATCTTTTAATAGAAACTGGCGGAATTGATTGGCAGCTTTGCGCTTGGCCGCTGTGGTAACCGGTAGGTCGAAGAAGACGATAATCCTCATAAATTTGGCCTCACTCATATTGGTATTCTTTTAATGGCAAGATTTCAGGCAGCTTCAGCTGTTTGGCATTTTTGTTAGTTACGCTGACTTGAAATGAAGAAATCATTTTGTCGATGGCAGCCAAGGTGCTGAAATGTTGCCGTTCGATGCAGATTTGACAGTGAAGGGTCTTGATAAGGTTTTGTTTGATGTTAGGGGTTAGATCAGTTTTCAGACGGCCTTGTTCATGCAAATGTATAACGACCAGGTCGGCCAATGGGCGTAAGGGCTCGATAAAGTCATCGGCAAGATTGAATGGATTCAATTCGCTTCTATGAAACAAGCCTAATGCAGGCAACCAGCCATATAAGGTCAGGGCGCGTGCAACTGCTGCACGGAGCACGGCGTAGGTGTAGTTCAATGCGGTATTGACGGCGTTGTTGTCATTACGGGTAAATTTTTCCCCAAAGAGGGCTTGGAAGTAGAGGGCGGCAGCTTGGGCTTCACGGTTTCCTGTATCGCCTGAACGGACTTCAGATGCCAAAGTGCGCAGCCGTTTGGCTGCAAGATCATTGCCTGTTTCGTCTGCGACAAATGCTTGATTCAGGATTTTTTGACGGACGATATGTTGCCAGAGTTGCTTTTTTAAGGGTTCGCTTATATTCAGCTGCAGCTTGAGGATTTTAAGTTGGCGGTGATATTGGGCATAAGGCAGCCATTGTCCGCAGGGGAGGAACTGCTCGTCGCAGGTCAGCAGGGTTGAGCCATGCTCGGCTAAGGCTGACAGAAGTGGGGTAGTAATCAGGGTTTCGCGGTTTTCGATGATGATAACGGCGATGTCTTCCAACGGTACGGTATGGGACTCGCCGTTTTGTTGGATCAGCAGTTGCCGGCGTTGCAAGGATAGTTTGCCGCCGTTTTGAATAAGCAGGCTGCGCCAAGTCATGTTTTTCCCCTTATTTTGATATAAAAAATCCCTGCGTCAGGCCGTCTGAAACAGGGATAGATTAATTTAACGGACAGGTGGGCGTTTTTTCAGACGGCATGGTCTGATTTCTTTACCCAGTTCGTCAATTTGGTATTTTTGGAATGAAAGGGCGGTTTTGATACCAACACTTTGGAAAATGCCGTTTTTCCCTTTGGTATTATCTGTGTCATGTACACGGATATCAATCGCTCCTGTGGCTCTATTTAGACTAACAAAATAACCAAAGAATACGTTTTTCTTGGCAGTTACTTTTATTAAATCATTCGAATAAAGTACAAATTTAAATCTGAAGCTTTCATCTATTACAGTCCAGTCCTCTTCATCTGCATAAGCAACAACAGCCCTATCCGGCAAAATCCCTTTTGCGACCTGCCAACTGTAAATCGGTACCAGATAATACTTGCCGCCTTTCTCAAACACATCTACGCACACCATGGTTGCGTTGTCGGCAATGCCGTTGTGGTTACGCACCCATACGCCGGTTTTCTGTACTTGCTCTACGCGTACGGCTTTTACCTGTTGGGTGCGGTTGCCTGCTTTATCGTATTTGTAAAACGGCTCGGCAAAGGCTTTGGCAGGATCGTCTTTATGTGCTTCCAAACGTGCTTTCAGTCCTTCGTATAGCTTAGGTTCGCGCTCCCGATTGACCATTTTTTCCAAGTCTTTCAGTTTTAACTGTGTCAGCGGTACGCGCAACACGCTGATGCCTTCGTCCAGTCGTTTGGCAGATTTGACGGTCTCCATGTGGCCTTGCCCGCTCATCTTCCGATTGGGCGCGCGTGAAACAAACAGTGGCGTAACGTATTCGTGTACGGCTTCGGGACGAGATGATAATTTTTCTGCGAGCAGGGTACGCAGTTTTTCGGGGGTATCCGCTTCTTCAAATTCGGGTTTGCCGTCCGGTTTGCCGAAGACGCGAATCATGACTTCTTGTGCGAAAAATTCCCAAGGTTGCGGGAAGTGTGTTTTTTGATGCAGCACTTCTCCTGTTTCTTTATCCACGGTTTTGCCGTCAAATGCGTTCATTTCTTTGTAACGTACAAAACGGGTAATTCTTTGCTGCATGGCAACGGTCGAACAGGCAACGACAACTGCGTCCAAAGCATGATGGCGGTCGTTTTCCGCACGCACTTTGCGCAATCCCCAAAAGCCGCGCAACAGATTGGTAATTTGCCCATTGGATGCAAAGACACGTCTTTTCCCTTTGCCTGTCAGCAGCATATGGTCGGCAACAAATTGGCACAGGAAACGGTTGACGTAGCGCGTATCGTTCAGATTGCGTTCTTTAAAGCCGTCTTCGTCGAATTTTTGCAGCAGAATCCGTTGTTTTTTACTGCGCGGGAAACAGCTGGTTTCAACACGCGCTTTAAATTCCTGCCATTCGCGGCTGTTGTCTTTGCCGTTGAAGTATTCGTAAGGGGTTTGGTTGCCTTTGTTTTGGTTTTCGCTGCCCAATACCAGCACTTTATTGTTGAAACTGTCGTCCCATGTGCGCGAGAACGGCAGGGCATGGTCGATTTCGACATAGCCTTTTTCGTTCAGACGGCCTAAGTTGATTTCTTTGCCCGAATATAGGCATTTGCCGTGTTGTTGCTCGTACAGGCGCAGTTTCAGAATATCTTTGGATTTGGGTTCACCGACAAAATTGGGGAAATACTCTCGGAATTTGGCGGCGGCTTTTTCCCGGTCTTTGCGATTTTCTTCTTGGCGTTTTTCGATTTCTTTTCGGTCTTTAAACGATTTGCCTACTTCCCTTGCCGTTTCAATATGGATACGCGCAGGAGAGCTGTAACGGCGTACAACGGCGTTAATAACTTTCCGTGCTTGAGATAAGGCGCGCAAGACGACTGGGTTGCGGATTTCGTCGGCAGGAATCGGTGGCAGAACAGATTCTTTTTTAGTTGATTGCGGAGGATAAACTTTTCTCCAGGCTGTATCGTAGTCATCGCCTTGTTCCATAAAAGGAAGGATATTTTTCAATGCTTCTAAAGATAAATTCACAGTGCATGTAAAATCAACATAATCACACAAAATATCAAGAATATCTTGATCTTCTTTTATCTTGCCGGTCAAGAGGGCTTTTCTTCTCTCATCATTTTTACAGATGGTAAAAACTGTTCCGATTTCATCTAGTAAATGATGATTGCTTGAAAGGCTCTGCCATTCTGTTTTTCTTCCATTCCCTTCTAAAGTTTCCTTAATTTTGTGCCAGAATTTCATTTCCATGAATTTCGTATCTTTTTCAATTTTATCTGATGATTTTATCTCCCCCTTTTTATCTTTTTTATGATATCCGATATTAAAAAGAGCATTGGGAGAAAGGGAGGTTAAGGCACTCCTTACTTGTTGATAGCTGACAGTCTTTAATTTATATGGAAGATCTATAAGTATTTGACGTTCTATTTCAGTTAATTTCCTAGTACCAAATTCATCCGTTATCCTTAAATTAGCCAACTTGCTTAACCATATAAAACGTTCTGCGCTCCAACTATGTTTTGCTGCCCTAGATTTATTTTTTTCAAAAGTACATTTTCCTTGCATCCGCAGAATAGCACTTTCATCAGGAATGGAATCTCTTTGCGTCATTAGCAGGTTGTCAATACCGTTTTTGAGGTTGTCTGAAACATACGGATTGTCGAATTTTTTTGTTTTTTAAACAGTAAATTCAGCTCTGCCTGCAAATCTTTGCGGCTGAACGTATGCGAATAATCGCCGCGCTGGTTGCGGATATGGCCACTTTCTTTCTCAAATTTATTTAAAGCCAATTCGGCCGGAGTGCGGAAATCGCCTGTCTGTAAGGTATGGGCATTGTCGGCTACGCCTTTAAGCAAAGCACCAAGCTCCTTATCGGCAGTTTCGCCCTCGTTTTTTCTTTGCGACAAATAGCCGCGATGTTTGATTAAATGCAACAAGACTGCCGACCACTCCAAAGGCGTCAGTTTGCGGTCTAATGCGGCTGCACGAAGTTGCCATGGTGTATTCGGCAAGGATTTAATCAAGCCGTTTTCATCAAAATCGGCGGCTTGTAATACGCCTTCGCGTTTCAATAGACGGCGGGCCCGAAGCAGACGGTGGGCGCGACGGCGGGTCAGGCGGCGGACGCTGCGTGCCAAGCGTCTTGCCGCAGCGAGAGAGTCGCCTGTTTTTAGTATTTCTGCACGCTCAAATATGTGTACGCCCAAATCAATCAGGCGGATGGGGTTTTCTTCTTCGTCAATTTCTACCATCGCCCAGCCGACGGATGCGATGCCGATATCGAGGCCGAGGATGTAGTTGATTGGATTGGGTTTGAATGCAGCCATCAGTTTCTCCGTAATATGATGTTTGGTAAGTATAAATATATCCTAGGTAAGTATTACTATGCAAACGAAATGCTTGACTGGGTACCGATTTGGAATTAGAATCTGTCTATATTGTTGCACTGCGAAATGAGAAACGTTGCTACAATAAGGCCGTCTGAAAAGATGTGCCGCAACGCTCTGCCCCTTAAGGCTTCTGCTTTAAGGGGCATCGTTTTGTCTAAATGGCAGGGATTAAAAAGGCCGTCTGAAATTTCAGACGGCCTTTGGTTTTACCAGATATCGGATTTGATTTTGCGTTTCAAGCCCGGGTGTTCAGAGAGTTTGAACTCTGGGTCTTTACCCATTTTCAGCTTGGCTGTGTAGTCTTTCAACAGCAGGAAGGCAAGTGGGGACAGGAGCAGGATGGCAACGAGGTTAATCCATGCCATGATGCCCATGGCCATGTCTGCCATATCCCATACCAAGGGTACGTTGGCAACTGCGCCGAAGTAGACCCATGCCAAAACCAGCATACGGAAAACGGCGGTAACCAGCCAATGGCTCTTGATGAATTGGACGTTGGACTCGGCATAGGCATAGTTGCCGATAACGGTTGAAAAGGCAAACATAAACAGGATGACGGCAAGGAAGCCTGCGCCCCATTCGCCTACCTGGCTGACGATTGCCGCCTGGGTCAGTGCCGCACCGCTCAGGTCGCCGTAAGGCTGTTGATAGGTCAAGACGATAAAGGCGGTGCATGAGCAGACGATGATGGTATCGACGAAAACGCCCAGCATTTGAATCATGCCTTGGGAGACGGGGTGTTTCACTTCGGCTGCGGCTGCGGCGTTCGGCGCGGAACCCATACCCGCCTCATTGGAATACAGGCCGCGTTTGATACCCTGCATCATGGTGGTCGAAATCAGACCGCCGAGGAAACCGCCTGCAGCCGAATCGAAGTTGAACGCGTTGGAGAAAATCTGACCGAACACGTCAGGAATCAGGGAAATATTGGTAGCAATGATGAAGAGTGCTATGACGAGATATAAAACCGCCATCAGCGGAACGATAATTTCCGCGGCTTTAGATACGCGACGGATACCGCCGAAGATAATCGGGGCAGTCAGAATGACCAGGGCGACACCGACATAGTGTTGATCCCAGCCCCATGCCGCTTTGGTGGTATCGGCGATGGTATTGGTCTGTACGGCTTCAAATACAAAGCCGAAACAGAAAATCAGGCTCAGGGCGAACAAAATGCCCAGCCATTTTTGTCCCAGGCCTTGAGTGATGTAGTAGGCAGGACCGCCGCGGAAGTGGTGGTTGTCGTAGTCCCGGACTTTAAAGAGTTGGGCCAGTGAAGATTCGACGAACGCCGAACTCATGCCGATTAAGGCGGTTACCCACATCCAGAATACCGCGCCCGGCCCGCCGAGTTTGATGGCAATCGCCACGCCGGCGATGTTGCCTACGCCTACGCGGCTGGCCAAGCCGGTAACG
This sequence comes from Neisseria sp. HMSC061H08, assembly GCF_001836795.1. Classification (NCBI taxonomy): domain Bacteria; kingdom Pseudomonadati; phylum Pseudomonadota; class Betaproteobacteria; order Neisseriales; family Neisseriaceae; genus Neisseria; species Neisseria sp. HMSC061H08. The sequence goes on from NZ_KV830559.1 coordinate 20,387, forward strand.
AATGCTTGGAACGGTGTGATTCCGTGCGGATCATCACCTTGTTTGCGGCCGCTCAACATTTCTTTGATACTACGGCCGAAGAGGCGGAATTGTACAAAACCGGTGGTAACGGTGAAAAATAGGCCTGCGCCTAAAAGCATATATACCAATCCCGACCACATTTGGTCGTTGATGGCGTTTACCAAGCCGTGAAGCTGTTCGAAAAATTGATCCATACAAACCTTTCAGAGTTTCTGCATTTTCAGACGGCCTGTGTGTGGAGGCTGTCTGTAACTGGATGTATTCTAGCAGACTGTCAACAAACTGAAAAACGTTTACATATTCTTTTTTATATTATCTTTTTGATTATCATGTAATTTTATTATTATGGTGTAAAGGATTTATCGATTTAAACTCTTCCGTTTTACATATTTGAACAAAAAGACCGCCTGAAAACAGAGTCTTGTTTTCAGACGGCCTTGATTTTATTTCAATGCGTTATTCGGGACGCATTTGTGGGAACAGAATCACGTCGCGGATGGTTTGCGAATCGGTCAGCAACATTACCAAGCGGTCGATACCGATGCCGCAGCCGCCTGTCGGTGGCAGGCCGAATTCCATGGCGCGGATGTAGTCGGCATCGTAGTGCATGGCTTCGTCGTCACCGGCATCTTTTTGCGCCACTTGCGCTTTGAAGCGTTCGGCTTGATCTTCCGGATCGTTCAACTCGGAATAGCCGTTTGCCAGTTCGCGGCCGACAACGAAAAGCTCGAAGCGTTCGGTCAAACCCGGTTTGCTGTCGGATGCGCGTGCCAATGGCGATACTTCGACAGGGTAGTCGATGATGAAAGTCGGGTTCCACAGTTTGCCCTCGGCGCAACCTTCAAACAGGGCGAGTTGCAGGCTGCCGATACCCGGAGACGGAGGCAGGCTTTCGCCGTGTTTGACGATTTCTTTTTTCAGCCATTCTTCATCGTTCAACTGCTCATCGGTGTAGTGCGGATTGTATTTTTTGATGGCCCCGAGAATGGTCAGGCGTTCAAACGGGCTTTCCAAATCGACTTCTTTGCCGTTGTAGCTGATTTTTGCCGTACCGTTTACCGCGCGGGAAGCGTTGCGGATGATGTCTTCCGCCATTTGCATCATGCGTTCGTAGTCGGAGAAGGCTTCGTAGAATTCGATCATGGTGAATTCAGGGTTGTGGCGTACGGACATGCCCTCGTTACGGAAGCTGCGGTTGATTTCAAACACACGTTCCAAACCACCGACAACCAAGCGTTTCAGATACAGCTCGGGAGCAATGCGCAGGTAGAGCGAAATATCCAAAGCGTTGTGGTGGGTAACGAAAGGTTTCGCTGTTGCGCCGCCTGGAATCGGGTGCATCATTGGGGTTTCAACTTCCAAATAATGCTCGTTGACCATGAAATTGCGCACGGATTGGATGATTTGGCTGCGTTTGATGAAGGTATTGCGCGATTCTTCGTTGGCAATCAAATCGACGTAGCGTTGACGGTATTTGGTTTCCTGATCGCTCAAACCTTTGTGTTTGTCCGGCAGAGGGCGCAGGGATTTGGACAGCAGACGGATGTTGGACACGCGCACGGTTAATTCGCCGTGGTTGGTTTTGAACAAAGTACCTTCCGCGCCGACGATGTCGCCCAAGTCCCAATGGTTGAAATCGTCCAAAACTTCCTGACTCACGCCTTTGTTGTTCAGATAAAGCTGGATTTGACCGGTCACGTCTTGAATGGTGGCGAAGCTGGCTTTGCCCATTTGACGTTTGAGCATCATGCGGCCGGCCACTTTGACGGGAATGCCTTGCGGGTCGAGTTCTTCTTTGCTGATTTCACCGTATTGGGTGTGCAGGTCGGCGGCAAAGCTGTCTCGTTTGAAATCGTTAGGGTAGGCATTGCGTTCTTTGCGGATGTTGTGCAGTTTCTCGCGGCGCAGGGCGATGATTTGGTTTTCGTCCAACTGCGGCTCGATTTGCGGATTGTTTTGTTCGCTCATGGTGTTTTCCGGAAAAATGAGTCAGGCTGCCGGAGTTTTCAGACGGCCTGAATAAAGTGAAAAATTGGCTCTATTTTACGCGATGTCGGTGTTTTTTTCTATAAAGGCAGAAAGGCCGTCTGAAACCTGAAAAATCGGTTTCAGACGGCCTTTTGTTTTATGAAGGGCAGTTAGATATCGGTTTCTAAATAAACAACTTGGGTTTGCAGATATTCTTCCAAACCGTGTTTACCGTCCGCGCCGCCGATACCTGATTTTTTCCAACCGGCATGGAAGCCCTGCATGGCTTCGAAGTTTTCGCGGTTGATGTAGGTTTCGCCGAAACGCAAGCGGCGGGTTACATAAAACGCTTCATTCAGATTGGTGGTATAGACGGAGCTGGTCAGGCCGAATTCGCTGTCGTTTGCCAAAGCGATGACTTGGTCGAGTGTGTCAAAAGTGGCAACCGGCAGGACTGGGCCGAAGGTTTCTTCTTTCATGATGTCCATGCTGTTGTCGGTATCGGTCAGCAGGGTAGGTTCGAAGAAGTAGCCTTTGCCGTCGGCACGTTTGCCGCCGCAAACCAAGGTTGCGCCTTGTCTAACTGCGCGTTCGACTTTTTCGGCAACGGATTTTACGGCGCGTTCTTCAATCAATGGGCCCATTTCCAGTGCGCCGGGTTCGGCTTCGGCCGGGTTGCCGTAGCGCACGCCTTTCATGGCGGCGGTCATTTTTTCAATAAATGCGTCTTTCAGGCTGCTGTGGACATACACGCGTTCGGCGCAGTTGCAGATTTGGCCGGTATTGCCCACGCGTGAAGCCAAGATGGATTTCACTGCCAAGTCCAAATCCGCGTCTTTCAAAACGATGGCAGGGGCTTTGCCGCCCAGTTCCAGTGAGACTTTGGTAATGTTGGTGGCGGCGGCTTCCATTACTTGGCGGCCTGCATCGACAGAACCGGTCAGGCTGACCATATCGACTTGCGGATGCGATGCCAAGGCATTGCCTATTTCTGCGCCAGGGCCGTTGACGACGTTGAATACGCCGGCCGGTAAGCCTGAAGCATGAACGATTTCAGCAAAGATGTGGCAGTTGATCGGGGTCACGCTGCTGGGTTTGACGACGATGGTATTGCCTGTTACCAAAGCTGGGCCCATTTTGCGGGCGATCAGGAAGAATGGGAAGTTCCACGGCAAAATGCCGGCGATCACGCCTAAAGGACGTTTGAACAATAAAATATTTTCGCGCGGGCGGTCGCTCTGGATGATTTCACCTTCATAACGGCGCGCCCATTCGGCTTGGTAGTCGAGATAATCGGCAGTGAACATAACTTCTATGCGTGCCAAATCTTTGGTTTTGCCGCCTTCGGCGACAATGGTGTCGGTTAGCTCGTCGGCGCGTTCGCGGATGCCTTGGGCAATTTTGCGCAGGTATGCGCCGCGCTCAACGGCAGGCAAACGCTCCCATGCAGTTTGCGCATCTCTGGCCGCGGCAACGGCACGATCAACATCGGCTTTTCCGCCTTTAGGCTCACGCGCGATGACTTCTTCGGTTGCCGGATTCAATACATCTCGCCATGTGCCGTTAAAGTCGGTTTCAAAGCGGCCGTTGATATACATAGACAGTTGTTTCATCAAACCTTCTCCTGTTGTTGTAGTTGGATGTAGTTTTAGTCTATGCCTAAATTGTCTGGCATACAAGAGGATTTAGCGTGGGTTGATGGTAGGTATTTGGAAGTTTTTAGAAAAATATGATGTGTGGGGAGTTGGGTTTGATTGATTTAAGAGGTTTGTGATGCTTTCAGTTACATCTATAACAGCATTGTGACAAAGCTCGAATATTCTTGATGTTGATAATAAGGGAGGTATTGAGTGAAGAAAGGCTTGATGGAGAATATAAAAAAACCTGCTTTTTTCAAAGCAGGTTTTCATATTTGGTGGGTCGTGAGCGATTCGAACGCT
>NZ_KV830559.1:24415-97374 GCF_001836795.1 Neisseria sp. HMSC061H08
GTCCGCTGCTCTACCGACTGAGCTAACGACCCAATAAGCTGTGCATTATAGGGAACTTGTTTCTTTTCGTCAACTGTTTTTTTGAAATTTTTTTCAAAAAACGTAAATCGGTTGTTATTTGGCGTTAATTCTCCCTTTTTTGAGCATTTATTATGTTATGATTTTTGGGTCTGTCAGTTTTGACAGATATTTTTTAGACCAAAGGATATACAATATGAAAAAATTATTGATTGCTGCAATGATGGTAGCCGGCTTGGCGGCGTGTACACAAGAAGCGAAAAAAGAAACCCAAGAGGCGGCTTCTGCTGTTGCTTCCGATGTAAACGCTGCTGCTGAAAATGCAGCTTCTGCTGTTGATGCTGCTGCTTCTGAAGCCAAAGGTGCGGCTGAGCAAGCTGTTTCTGATGTTAAAGACGCTGCTGCAGATGCTAAAGCAACTGCAGATAAAGCAGTTTCTGACGCTAAAGATGCTGCCGGTAAAGCGGTTGAAGAAGCTAAAGATGCAGTTTCTGATGCTAAAGATGCTGCCAAAGACGCAGCTAAAGATGCTATGGGTAAAGCAGCCGATGCGACTCAAGAAGCTGCCGACAAATTGAAAGACGCTGCTAAATAAGCTGGTGTTTAATATTTGAAAAGGCCGTCTGAAAAAATGTTTTTCAGACGGCCTTTTTGTATCGGCGGATTATTTTTTTTCTTGCTGACGCGTGTACACCAAAGAAGTCAGGATGGATGCGCCCAGTGCGCCGAAGACGACGGACAGGGAAATGGAAATCGGGATATGTACCCAGTGCATAATCAACATCTTGATACCGATAAAGCTCAATACGAAGGCCAAGCCGTATTTGAGGAAAATAAAGCGTTCGGCAAAGTCTGCCAGTAAAAAGTACATGGCACGCAGGCCCAAGATAGCAAAAATGTTGGAGGTAAGGACGATGAACGGGTCGGTGGTGACGGCAAAAATAGCGGGGATGCTGTCCACGGCGAAGATGACGTCGCTCAATTCGATCATAATCAATACCAGTAAAAGTGGCGTAGCGATGCGTTTGCCGTTTTCAATGGTAAAGAATTTTTCACCGTCAAACTGTGGGCTGGTCGGGATGACTTTTTTGAGCAGGGTCAGGATTTTGTTTTGGGAAAGGTCTTCTTCAGCTTCGGCTTCCGGCTTCATCATGTGAATGCCGGTGTATAAGAGGAACGCGCCGAAGAGGTACAAAATCCATTCAAATTGTTGTACCAAGGCCGCGCCGATGAAGATCATGATGGCGCGCAGGACGATGGCACCGAATACGCCATAGAGCAAGACACGGTGTTGGAATTTGGGTTCGACTTTGAAGTAGCCGAAAATCATCAGGAAAACGAAGATGTTATCGACGGCAAGGGATTTTTCGAGCACATAGCCGGTGAAGAATTCGAGGACTTTTTCTTTGGCGACAACGGCCCCGTAAGTCGGGTTGCCCGCCAGTTCAAAATAGAGCCAGCCTGCAAATGCGCAGGATACGGCCACCCAAATGCCGCTCCAAGTGAGAGCTTCTTTGATGCTGACTTTGTGGGCGCCGTTTTTTTTCAGCGATACCATATCGATGGCGATCATGATTAAGACGGCAATAAAGAAGATGCCGTAAAACATCGGCGAGCCGACGGACGGGTATTGGGTCATAAACAATCCTTGTGTGTGGGGGAGGGGTAAGGTTTACCAAGACAGGTAGAACATTGCTTTGGCAAAAAAGACGATAAACAGCATATGGCTGAATACGACGGCGTGTATGTATTTCGACCAGCCGACGGTGAGGGTGTGCCGTGCCATTTTGACGACGGCGATGGCAAAATGTACCAAAACGCTTATTGCCAACAGGATTTTGATGCTCAACATGATGCCGAAGGAGCTGTCGAATGGGTGGTGCAGTATCGGCAGGTAGCGGTTGTACACCATCACGATGCCGCTGATGAACAGGGTAATGACGACAGGCGGCATCACGCGGACGGCACGATGGGACATGGCACGTTCGACTTCGCGGCGCGATTCGCGCGAAACGCGGCCGGTGTGTAAAACGGAGAGGACCAGCATTTCGAAAAATACGCCGCCGACAAAGGCAATCGCGCAATAAACGTGGATGATGTGTGCCAGTGCGTAGATACTCATGACGGGTGTTTCCGGTAATTCAGACAAGTCGTCATTGTATCACTACCGAATGTGGTTGATGTATGCGCAATTTTATGCCAAATATATTAAAATTTATAAATATTCTTTTGGAATTGCCGTTTGTTTTTGCATTTAACCGTTCATCAAGAGCGTTATCTTAGTTTAATCTGTCTTTACTTATCAGAAAATATATTAATGAAAGGTTGTGCCATACTGTTCCATATACAGCTTAACCCCTGATGGAGAATCAAACCATGAAGAAAACTTTTGCAAAAACTGTGACCTTGATCATGCTGGCCGCTTCTTTGGGCGCGTGTGCCAATATGACTCAAACCCAACGCAACACTGCTGCTGGTGCGGTATTGGGCGGCGTGGCAGGTAATTTGATTGGTGGCGATACCGGCTCTACCTTGGGTGGCGCGGCTTTGGGTGGCGTTATCGGCAGTCAAGTTCATACCCGCTACTAATCCTTTATTCGGTTAAAAATAAAAAGGCCGTCTGAATGTTCAGACGGCCTTTTGTTTTGCGGTTTATTCGTTGACGAACGTTACACCGGTCAGTTGCGATTGCAAAATGGCAGTGCGCAAGGCAGTCAGTGCTTTCGGACGGACAAAGTTGCGGCGATAAGCCAAAACGACACGGCGGTGCGGTGCAGTGCCTTCAAACGGGATAATGCTGAAAAGCATGTGGTCGTTTTCGGTCAATGCGGTAGCCGGCATGACGCTGATGGCCAGGCCGCTGGCAACCATGTGGCGGATGGTGTTAATGGAGCTGCCTTGCAGGGTATTGGTCAAGCCCTGGATTTTTTGCTTGGAAGCCAATTCGGAACAGCTTGCCAACACTTGGTCGCGCATACAGTTGCCTTCGGACAGCAGCAACACTTGTTCTTCGCTCAAAAGCTGAGGCGTAACGGCATCGAGTTCTTCAAAGTGATGTCCTTTGGGAACGATGACGAAGAAAGGTTCGTCATACAGAGGCTCGGTTACGATGCCCGGCTCTTGGAACGGTTCGGCAACGACGATTGCATCGACATCGCCGCGTTTGAGCGACTCGGTCAGGATGTGGGTATAGTTCTCTTCCAGCATCAGCGGCATTTTCGGCGCGGTTTCACGCAGCGCGGTAATGAGCTTGGGCAGAAGGTAGGGGGCAACAGTAAAAATCAGGCCGAGTTTGAACGCGCCTTCCAATTCGTTTTGCTCTTCATTGGCAAGGTGCTTGATGAGTTCGGCTTCTTCCAGAACCCGGCGGGCTTGGGCAACAATGCGCTCGCCCGCTTCGGTCGTGATGATGTCGTTGCTGCTACGGTCGAACAGGGATACCGACAGCTCTTCCTCCAGCTTTTTGATGGCGATGGAGAGGGTGGGCTGGCTGACAAAGCAGCGTCGTGCGGCACGTCCGAAGTGACGTTCTTGTGCGACGGCTACGATGTAACGCAATTCGGTCAAGGTCATGTGTTAAGCCTTTTTTTGTTCCGGCAGGGTGATGTTCAGCTCAAGAACGTCCAAGCCGTCTTGTTTCTCTTGGGAGATGCGGATGTCGTCCAATGATACGTTGACGTATTTGGACAGGACTTCCAACAACTCTTTACGCAGGGTCGGCAGATAGTCCGGAGCTTGGCCTTCTTGTGCGCGTTCTTGCGCGATGATGATTTGCAGGCGGTCGCGTGCGACTGTGGCGGTTTTCGGCTTTCTGCCGAACAGCATATCGAGCAGTGACATGTATTAACCTCCGAACAGTCGTTTTAAGAAGCTTTTCTTCTCAGCTTCGAGGAAACGCATTTCGCGGTTTTCACCCAAGAGGCGGGCGATAACGTCTTTATAGGCTTCCGCGGCGGCGGCATTGTCTTGGTGGATGACAGGTTCGCCGGCGTTGGAAGCTTGCAGGACGTTTTGTGATTCAGGAATCACACCGATCAACGGAATACGCAAGATGTCGCAGATGTCTTGTACAGACAGCATTTCGCCTTTGGCCACGCGCTCAGGGGAGTAGCGGGTAATCAGCAGGTGCTCTTTAACCGTGCCGCCTTGTTCGGCTTTGCGGGATTTGCTTTGCAAAATGCCCAAGATGCGGTCGGAGTCACGGACGCTGGATACTTCCGGATTGGTGGTAATGATGGCTTCGTCGGCAAAGTAGAGCGCCATCAGTGCGCCATGTTCGATACCGGCAGGAGAGTCGCAGATGATGAATTCGAAGCCCATTTTTTCGCTGGCCAGCTCTTTCATCACTTTATCCACGCCTTCGCGGGTCAGCGCGTCTTTATCGCGGGTTTGCGATGCAGGCAGGATGTAGAGGTTTTCGCAGTTTTTGTCTTTAATCAGGGCTTGGTTGAGAGTTGCTTCGCCGTGGATGACGTTGATGAGGTCGTATACGACGCGGCGTTCGCAACCCATAATCAGGTCAAGGTTGCGCAAACCGACGTCGAAGTCGATCACGGCAGTTTTGTGGCCGCGCAGGGCCAGGCCGGTTGCGATGCTGGCGCTGGTAGTGGTCTTGCCTACGCCGCCTTTACCTGAAGTTACTACGATAATTTTGGACACGATATTTCCTTTTTAAGTACTGATGTTTATTCGGCGTCGATTGCGCTGATAACCAGTCGGTTGTCTTGCAATGATACTTGTACGGGTTTTTTGTGCAGATGCTCGGGCAGGTCTTGCTCGAAGTTGCGGTAGATACCGGCAACGGAGACTAATTCGGCCTGCATGGAATGAATAAAGATGCGCGCGTTGGTATTGCCTTTGGCACCGGCCAACGCTCTGCCACGCATGGGGGCGTAAATATGGATGTTGCCGTCGGCGATAAGTTCCGCACCTTGGCTGACGATGCCGGTAACGATGAGGTCGCCGTTTTCAGCGTAAACCTGCTGGCCGGTACGCACGGGCGTGCTGACCAATACAGTCGGATTGTTGATAACGGTGGCCTGTACGTCTTGTGGCTGCGGTGCTTGGCGGGGGGCAGGTGCTGCCTGTGTGTCGGCTGCCTGGGTGGAGTTGCCTTGTTTGAATACCAAGTGGTAACGCGCCGCCGCTGCCGCCCATGTGTCGCTGGTGTGGTGCAGCCCTAAGATTTGCATGCCGTAACGGGCAAACAGGGAAATCATGCCGCCCAAATCGATGGATTCGGGATGGTCGAAATCTTGTACGTCTAAAATGAAGGGAACGAATTCGTCTTGGGATTGGCCTGCCAGTTGGCGCAGGAATTCTTCCAATTCGGTTAGATCTGCGGTGTGCAGATGGATGGATAAGACGTCCAAACGTGACGTTTTTATGTCGAATGCGGGTTTCATTGTAATGAAATAATAAAATTTTTTAATGACGTAAGTTTACCGTGTAAATCTTGGCTATTCAATCTGTTTGGCCGTCTGAAACCAAAATATTTTGTTTGAACGTTTTTCAGCTGTATTTAGTGTGGTTTTTTGGTGTGAACGCAGGTTTCAGACGGCCTTGGGAAAGGGGTAGCCGTGTGTGTCGATGTCATCGGCGGCGGCCCACGGCGTGTGGATAAGGGTGGACGGCAGATGCGCCAATTCGGAGATGTAACTGCGGATGTAGCTGCCGTCGGGGTCGATTTGGTGCGAACGGTGGGCATAGCGGACGGTGGCTGTGTCTTGGGCGGCAAGGTGCCAGTTGGCTTGGTTGAGCGCGGGGTCGGTGCCGGTTTGGACGGAGGCTGTCCACGCGATACCTTGGTTGGGGTCGAGGTTGAGGGCGTGGCAGAAATAGTGGGCGCACAGCTGCTGGAGAACGGGGTGTAAGTGGCCGGTGGCTTCGAGGCTGCGGATGGAGGCGTCGATGACGGGCACGCCGGTTTGGCCGTTGCGCCAGTATTCGCGCACCGGGGCGGCATCGGTTGTTTCGGGTAGGCGGCGGTGGTAGGCGAGCTGGTAGCAGTAGTCGCGGAAAATAAGCTTGTCCAGCCACTCGAAATGTCGGTTTGCCAAGCTTTCGGCGACCAGCAGGCGCGGTGAAATGCAGCCTGCAGACAGATAGGCATTGAGGAGGCTGGTGTTTTTTCGTGCCGGAAAGTTTTGGGTAATCGGGTAGTGAACCAAATTTTGTTTGAATGCGTGCCATTGCGTTAAGGCTGCGGTTTCGCCGCCCTGCTGATAGGCAGGCAATACTGCACCGGTATGGGCTGGAAACGGCGGAACGTTTTGCCCGGTTTGAACAGGCAATTCGGTTTCAGACGGCCTTTGTCCTGAATAAGCCTGCAACCATGCTTGTTTATAGGCGGCAAAATCGGTGTGGGGTAGGCCGTTGGCATCCATGAGGGGGGCTTTGGCCAAGATACCGCGGTCGTTGGCGTGTTGCAGGGCAATGCCTGCTCGGTCGAGATTGTGCCAGAGGTGGTTGTCTTGGCAGATTTCGGCTTCGGTGTAGGCTTCGTCTGTGATGACGGTATGTGCATTAAGCGCAGCAGCCAAGGGGAGGAGGTCTTCGTCGGAAGTGACGGCATATAAAGGAATATGGTGTGCTGCCAGACGGGTATGCAGCTCTTGCGCGGCTTGATAATGGAACAGGCTTTGACGCGGATTGTGGTTTTCAGACGGCCTTTGGCTGACCCAGACGCAGGCGATGGGCAAACCGCTTGCAACGGCGGCATTAAGCGCGGCATTGTCGTGCAGGCGGAGGTTGCGGCGGAACCAGACAAGGACGTGGGCAGATTTCATGAGCATGTTCCGACGGAAAAGGGGAAACCATTTTATCAGAATCGGCCTTATGTATCAGGCCGTCTGAAAAATCTTTTGGTTTGATTTCGCTATATAATTTTGGTTTTAGCAACGAGATGCAACCATGACCGAGCAAACCGTTTTGGCACTCATTACCTGCCAAACCTATCCCGAACCGCCGGACAACCTGAAAACATTGGCAGCATGCTTGGAGAATATGGGCGTAAAAACCATATTTGATGCGTGGCAAAACCATCCGTCCGCGCCGTTTTTGCTGCCTTTGTGCGCATGGGATTATGCCGCCGAACCCGAAGCTTTCCGCCAATGGCTGGAGCAAGCCGAGCAGGTGGGGCAGCGTTTTATCAATCCGCCCGAGCTGATGGCTTGGAATATGGAAAAGACTTATTTGTGCGATTTGGCAGAACGCGGCGCACGAGTGATTCCCAGTGTGTTCGTTCCGCCGAAAAAAGCCGAATTGGCCGATATCCTGAACCGACAAGGCTGGACGGAAGCAGTCATCAAACCGGCATTCGGGCAGAGCGGCAAAGGTGTGGTCAAAGTTTGTACGGACGCATTGGACGTGAACATGGCGGATTATCCGCAAGGCATGATTGTTCAACCTTATATCCGCGAAATCGAAACGGCGGGCGAAACCTCTCTGGTGTTTTTCAACGGCGCATTCAGCCATGCCGTGCGTCGTCAGCCGCCGCAAGGCGAATGGCGCGCCAACTCGGCCTATGGCGTGTCGGTGTTCGGTATCGAGCCTCCCGAGTTTGCCATCCGTGCCGCGCAAGACGTACTGACCGCTTTGCCGCAAATGCCGGTTTACGCCCGAGTGGACGGTACATTAGTTGGTGACACTTTCCTGCTCAATGAATTGGAACTCATCGAACCCGCCCTGTATTTGCACACCAGCGAAGGCGCGACGGAGCGTTTTGCCCGAGTGTTGGCCGGGTTGCTGAAATAGGATTGCGGCACGCACATTCAGGCCGTCTGAAAGACTTTTTTCAGACGGCCTGAATTTTTTTAAACAGTTGGCAGGAAGATGTTTTAAAGCATGCTTTTATTTGTCATTTTAATTGGGCTGGGGTCTAGGCCTGCTCTGGATTGTAAACAATTTTCTTGGTGTCGATTGGGTTTTATTTAGGGTAAAAATACGAAAAGTTTTTGAAAATAAATATGTTGTAATCTTAAACATTCTGTGCTGAAATTACAGGACACTACAAAAAAGTGGTGTTTTAAAAAAATAAAACAGACAAAGGAGAAAAACCATGCAATTGCTTTTAGACAATCTTAAAGCCTTTTTTGAAACCATCAGCGGCTGGGTCTGGGGGCCTATTATGTTGATGCTGCTGGTCGGTACGGGCATTTTGCTGACCGTTTTGCTGAAAGGCTTGCAGTTCACCATGTTGGGTTATGCACTGAAACAGGCGTTTGTGCCGTCAAAGAAGCATGAAGACGGCGAAGACCACGAAGGCGATATTTCCCATTTTGCCGCGTTGATGACCGCGCTGTCGGCCACCATCGGTACGGGCAATATCGCCGGCGTGGCGACTGCGGTGGTAACCGGCGGCCCGGGCGCGGTATTTTGGATGTGGATGACCGCTATTTTCGGCATGGCCACCAAATACGGCGAGGGCGTGTTGGCGGTGAAATACCGTGTGACCAACTCCAAAGGCGAGATGTCCGGCGGCCCGATGTATTACATCGAAAAAGGCTTGGGCAAAAACTGGAAATGGATGGCTGTTGCGTTTGCGCTGTTCGGCACATTCGCTTCCTTCGGTATCGGCAGCTCGGTGCAGTCCAACTCGGTTGCGCAGGCAGTGCAAACCAGCTTCGGTGTTGAACCTGCCTACACCGGCGTGATATTGACCGTATTAACGGCCATCGTGCTTTTGGGCGGCATTAAGGGCATCGCCAAAGCGGCGTCCTTTATCGTGCCTGCCATGGCCGTGTTTTATGTAGTGGGCGGTATTTCCATTATTGTCGTGAATTCTGACGCGCTGATGCCCGCCGTCAAACTGATTTTCTCCGATGCGTTTAGCGCGCAAGCCGTGGCCGGCGGCGCCATCGGTACGGTCATCCGCTACGGCGTGGCACGTGGTGTGTTCTCCAATGAAGCGGGCATGGGTTCTGCGCCGATTGCCGCCGCTGCTGCGAAAACCGACCACCCCGTCCGTCAGGCATTGGTTTCCATGACTGGTACGTTTTTGGACACCATCGTTGTCTGCTCGATTACCGGTATCGTGTTGGTCATGGGTCTGCTCGGCGCAGGCGGCGAGTTTGTGAAACCTGAATTGAGCGGCGCGGCGCTGACAACCGTCACGTTCCAAAAAATGCTGCCCGGCATCGGCGGCTGGATTGTTACCATCGGCCTGATTTTCTTTGCCTACTCAACCATTCTCGGCTGGTGTTATTACGGCGAGAAATGCGCGGTGTACGTTTTCGGTGAACGCTTTGCCGGACTGTACCGCGTGGGTTACGTCTCTTCCGTCATGCTGGGTACCGTGTTGAGCCTTGATTTGGTGTGGCTGGCTTCGGACACATTCAACGGCTTGATGGCATTGCCCAACCTGATTGCGCTTTTGTTGATGGCTAAAGTCATCGTCAATGAAACGCGAGACTTCAAACAAAAAATCAAAAACGGCGAATTGCCGCATTGATGTCCAAGGCCGTCTGAATCTGAATATTCAGACGGCCCGATGGATATCAGTTTGTTTTGAAAAAAGTCAGAGGAGGAGAAAAATGAAAGTGCTTGTTTTAGGTGCCGGAGTAGCAGGCGTATCTTCCGCGTGGTATCTGGCAGAGGCAGGACATGAAGTAACGGTCATCGACCGCGCCGAGGGCGTGGCGATGGAAACCAGTTTTGCCAACGCAGGTCAGCTCTCTTACGGCTATACCACGCCCTGGGCTGCACCCGGCATCCCGACCAAAGCGCTGAAATGGCTGTTTAAAAGCCATCCGCCTTTGCTGTTTCGCCCCGACGGCAGCCTGTATCAAATCGAATGGCTGTGGCAAATGCTGCAAAACTGCACGGCAGCGCGCTATCAAATCAATAAAGAGCGCATGGTCAGGATTTCCGAATACAGCCGTGAAATGTTCCGTCGTTTTGAAGCGCAAACCGGCATGAATTTTGAAGGGCGCAAAAAAGGGACGTTGCAGATTTTCCGCCAAACCAAAGAAGTCGAAGCGGCAGAACAAGACATTGCCGTTTTGGAACGCTACGGCGTGCCGTACCGCCGTCTGAAACCCGAAGAATGCGCAGAATTCGAGCCTGCGCTGGCGCGCGTTACCGCCAAAATTGCCGGCGGTCTGCACCTGCCTGCCGATGCGACCGGCGACTGCCACCTCTTCACCCAAAACCTGTACAAACTGTGTCTGGAAAAAGGCGTACAGTTCCATTTCAACCGAACCATCCACCGCATCGAACACAACGGCCAGCGCATCAGCGCAGTGGAAACTGAAACAGAACGGTTTGAAGCAGATGCCTTCGTCTGCGCGCTCGGCTGCTTCAGCAGGACGGTTTTGGCGCAGTTGAATCTGAATCTGCCCATTTACCCCGTCAAAGGCTATTCCTTGACCCTGCCGGTTACAAATTCCGACGGCGCACCAGTGTCCACCGTTTTGGATGAGAGCTACAAAGTCGCCATCACACGATTCGACAACAGAATCCGTGTCGGCGGCATGGCGGAATTGTCCGGCTACGAAATCAAACTGCCCGAAAAACGCCGCGAAACGCTGGCTTTGGTCGTCAACGATTTGTTCCCCGAAGGCGGCGACTTGAATCAGGCATTGTTCTGGAGCGGCCTCCGACCGATGACGCCCGACAGCACGCCGTTAATCGGGCGCACCCGCTTTGAAAATTTATTCCTAAATACCGGCCACGGCACTTTGGGATGGACCATGTCGCTGGGTTCGGCAAAATTAACTGCCGATATCGTGAGCGGCAAAGACACCGAAATCCGCAGCGACGATTTGAGCCTGTCGCGCTATCAGGCTTAAGCTGGAAAGCGATAAGGTTTAGCGGCATTTCAAATTTAAGGGCCGTCTGAAAACCATTTTTCAGACGGCCTTTTGTTCCCAGTATGTCTTGTTATACTGCAATCGGACTGACGTAAAGATTTTTTGTAAAAGAAATACGGATGGATTTGAAAAAAGTTTGTGGCCTGTTCTTCATGTTGGCGATATTGCCGGTATTTTCCAAAGGCAGTGTGATTTAGCAAAACAACCCGGTTGTGGCTATGTTGAGGGACGGTAGCAGCTTGGGAAAAGCGTAGGAGATTGTCCCATATTTCCTTTCAGTAACATTGCCGTTTTTGAAGATGGACATGCCTTATAATTTTCTTATAGAATTTATACATCATTTTTAAAAAGGTTAAGTGTGAAGAAAATATTTTTGGGTATTTTTATTGCATCAGTGTATATCCCTCTTGCGCTGGCTGATACCTGCGAAAAACCAAAATTAACCGGTAGAGAAAGTGACAGCACGGTTTATTGCCTTAACGAAGAAGGCTTATCTATGGTTATCAAGGTTGGTAACGAGAAGAATCTTTTTTTGCATGGTTTTGCCAATCGACAAGGGAAGATTGTTGTTCCACTCAAATATTATCTTGCTCGTGATTTTTCTGAAGGATTAGCAGCAGTATGTAAAATAGTAGGGAAATCAGATCAGGTTTTATGCGGCTATATCAATGCTAGTGGCAAAGAGGTTATTCCTTTTAAATTTGAGGATTTGCCTGGTGATTTTTTACAAGGTATTGCTCCTGCTAAACAAAAAGGCAAATGGGGCTTTATTGATACAAAGGGCAAAGTTGTCATACCATTCCAATATGTTAAAATCGACTTATTCAGTGAAGGACTGGCGGTAGTTGTCACTGCTGATACAAATAAATATGGCTATATCAATACAAAAGGTGAGATGATTATTCCACCAAAATATGAAGGGGCTTTTGATTTTAATGAAGGTGTAGCTGCTGTTCAGATTCTTGATAAATGGGGTTATATCGATAAACGAAATCAGTGGGTAATTCCTGCGCGATATAAAAGTGTTTCTAATTTTAATGATGGTATGGCAAGAGTTTCACAAAATGGTAAATATGGTTATATCGATAAAAAGGGAAAGGTAGTTATCCCTTTTAAATATGCATATCTAGGTTCATTGAGTGAAGGTTTGATCGGTGCAGAATTAAACGGTAAATTCGGTTATTTAGATAAAACCGGTAAAGTAGTTATACCGTTCAAATTTGGTACTGTTAATGACTTCCAAAATGGTGTGGCACTTGTTAATATGAAGAATGAATTTAAAGACAAAGATTTTAGTGAAGATGAATTCTTTTATATTGATAAGCAAGGCAAACCAGTTGAGATTGAATAGCAATTCCTGAATTTTTTGTCAGTAGGTAGGGCCGTCTGAAAACCATTTTTCAGACGGCCTTTTGTTTCAAAATCCGTGTATCCAATCAATAAAATAAATAATAACTATTATCATGCGCATTAAAAAGTGTTAGTCTGAACCTGTCCCAGCTTTGAGCGCAGGTTTTCTCATGCCCGATTTTTCGATGTCCAATTTGGCCGTTGCCTTTTCCATCACGTTGGCTGCCGGTTTGTTTACCGTATTAGGCAGCGGCTTGGTGATGTTTTCCAAAACGCCCAATCCGCGCGTGTTGTCGTTTGGTTTGGCATTTGCCGGCGGTGCGATGGTGTATGTCTCCCTGACGGAGATTTTCAGTAAATCCAGTGAGGCGTTCGCTGAAATTTATGATAAAGACCACGCGTTTGCGGCAGCGACCATGACATTTTTGGCTGGGATGGGCGGCATCGCGCTGATTGACCGCCTGGTGCCGAACCCGCATGAAACTTTAGACGCGCAAGACCCGTCGTTTCAAGAAAGCAAACGCCGCCATATCGCACGAGTCGGCATGATGGCGGCGTTTGCGATTACTGCGCACAATTTCCCCGAAGGCTTGGCGACGTTTTTTGCCACCTTGGAGAATCCGGCGGTCGGGATGCCTTTGGCCTTGGCGATTGCCATCCATAATATTCCGGAGGGCATTTCTATCGCCGCGCCGGTTTATTTTGCCACCCGAAGCCGTAAGAAAACGGTATGGGCGTGCCTGCTATCCGGTCTGGCCGAGCCTTTGGGTGCGGCTTTGGGCTATTTGATTTTGCAGCCGTTTTTGTCGCCTGCCGTGTTTGGTTCGGTATTCGGCGTGATAGCCGGCGTGATGGTGTTTTTGGCGTTGGACGAGCTATTGCCGGCTGCCAAACGTTATTCAGACGGCCACGAAACCGTTTACGGCCTGACAACGGGCATGGCGGTGATTGCCGTCAGCCTGGTATTGTTCCATTTTTAAAACCCGTATGCCAAAGGCCGTCTGAAATGATTCAGACGGCCTTTTTGCGTTATAATCCGCACATCAAAAATAACCTTAATTTCACAAAGTTCCATCATGTTAGACAAATACAATCCAGCCGAAATCGAATCCAAACATTATCAAAACTGGGAAGAGCAGGGCTATTTCCAGCCTGATATGGATTTGACAAAACCGTCTTTCTCCATCCAACTGCCGCCGCCCAATGTAACCGGCACGCTGCACATGGGCCATGCCTTCAACCAAACCATCATGGACGGCCTGACCCGCTACTACCGCATGAAAGGCTGCAATACCGCCTGGATTCCGGGCACCGACCATGCGGGCATCGCCACGCAAATCGTGGTCGAGCGTCAGCTTGCCGCGCAAAACGTGTCCCGTCATGATTTGGGTCGTGAAAAATTCTTGGAAAAAGTGTGGGAATGGAAAGAAGTTTCCGGCGGTACGATTACCCAACAAATGCGCCGCGTGGGCTGTTCCGCAGACTGGACGCGCGAGTATTTCACGATGGACGACGTGCGCGCCGAAACCGTGACCGAAGTGTTCGTGCGCCTGTATGAACAGGGCTTGATTTACCGCGGCAAACGCTTGGTGAACTGGGATCCGGTATTGGGTACGGCGGTATCGGATTTGGAAGTGGAAAGCGTGGAAGAACAAGGCTCTATGTGGCACATCCGCTATCCGCTGGCCGACAATCCTGCCGAAGCCGTTATCGTGGCGACCACCCGTCCTGAAACGCTGCTGGGCGACGTGGCCGTTGCCGTCAATCCTGAAGACGAACGTTATACCCATTTGATTGGTAAAGAATTAATCCTGCCGCTGACCGGCCGCACCATCCCCGTTATCGCCGACGAATACGTTGAAAAAGACTTCGGCACCGGCTGCGTGAAAATCACGCCTGCGCACGACTTCAACGACTACGAAGTCGGCAAACGCCACGACACGCGCCTGATTAATGTGTTCGATTTGGAAGCCAAAGTGCTGGCAAACGCCGAAGTGTTCAACTTCAAAGGCGAAGCGCAACAAGGCTTTGCCTTGCCTGAAAAATACGCGGGTTTGGACCGCTTTGCCGCGCGCAAACAAATGGTTGCCGATTTGCAGGAACAAGACTTCTTGGTCGAAATCAAACCGCACACGCTGATGACGCCGAAAGGCGACCGTACCGGTTCCGTGATTGAGCCGATGCTGACCAGCCAATGGTTTGTCGCCATGTCCGCCACGCCAAACGGCGGCGAGCCTGACAGCGAATTCAAAGGCCTGAGCCTCGCAGACAAAGCCAAAAAAGCCGTCGACAGCGGCGCGGTACGCTTTATCCCTGAAAACTGGGTCAACACTTACAACCAATGGATGAACAACATCCAAGACTGGTGTATCTCGCGCCAACTGTGGTGGGGCCATCAAATCCCTGCATGGTACGACCACGAAGGCAATGTGTATGTCGCCCGCAATCAGGAAGAAGCTGAAAAACAAGCCGGCAAAACAGGCTTGACCCGCGAAGAAGACGTATTGGACACTTGGTTCTCCTCCGCGCTTGTGCCGTTCTCTACACTGGGCTGGCCGTCTGAAACCGACGAACTCAAAGCCTTCCTGCCGTCCAATGTCTTGGTTACCGGCTACGAAATCATCTTCTTCTGGGTGGCGCGCATGATTATGATGACTACCCACTTCACCGGCAAAGTACCGTTTAAAGACGTGTACATCCACGGCATCGTGCGCGACCACGAAGGCAAAAAAATGTCCAAATCCGAAGGCAACGTCATCGACCCTGTGGATTTGATCGACGGTATCGACTTGGAAAAACTGCTGGTGAAACGTACCACCGGCCTGCGCAAACCCGAAACCGCGCCGAAAGTGGAAGAAGCAACCAAAAAACTCTTCCCCGAAGGCATTCCGAGCATGGGAGCGGACGCGCTGCGCTTCACTATGGCGAGCTACGCCAGCCTCGGCCGCAGCGTCAACTTCGACTTCAAACGCGCCGAAGGCTACCGCAACTTCTGCAATAAATTGTGGAACGCCACCAACTTCGTGTTGATGAACACCGAAGACAAAGACTGCGGTCAAGACGAAATGCAGCCGTTGGCGTTTACCTTCGCCGACCAATGGATTATCGGCAAACTGCAACAAGCCGAAGCCGCCGTTGCCGAAGCCTTTGAAACCTACCGCTTTGACCTTGCCGCGCAAACGCTGTACGAATTTGTGTGGAACGAATATTGCGACTGGTACATCGAGCTGGCAAAAGTGCAAATCCAAACCGGCTGCCCGACAACCCAGCGCACCACACGCCGCACCCTCGTGCGCGTACTCGAAACCATCCTGCGCCTACTGCACCCAATCATGCCTTTCATTACCGAAGAGCTGTGGCAGGTCGTTGCGCCTCTGGCGAATGCCAAAACCGCCGACAGCATTATGTTGGCCGCCTATCCGCAAGCCGATAAAGAAAAAATCGTTCAGACGGCCTTCGACAAAATGGCCGCATTGAAAGACTTAGTCGAAGAAGTGCGCAAACTGCGCGGCGAAATGGGTATCGCGCCAAACGTCAAAGCGCCGCTCTTCGTCGAAGGCAGCGCAGAACTCGAAGGCCTGCTCAAATACCTGCCGTCGCTGACCCGACTGACCGAAGCCAAGCTGGTGGACAGCCTGCCCGAAGCGGAAGACGCACCTGTCGCCGTCTGCAACGGCGCGCGCCTGATGCTGAAAGTCGAAATCGACAAAACCGCCGAAACCGCCCGTTTGAGCAAAGAAGCCGAGAAACTGCAAAAAGCCTTGGACAAACTCAACGCCAAACTCTCCAAACCCGGCTACACCGAAAAAGCCCCCGCGCATCTGGTGGAAAAAGATAAGGCGGATTTGGCGGAGTTGACGGATAAGATGGGAAAAGTGGAAGGGCAGTTGGCGAAGTTGAAAGGGTAGTATTGTTTGGTTGTGAGAAAGGCAGCCTGAAAAGTCAAAAATGATTTTTCAGGCTGCCTTTTCTTAGAAAAATAATTAAATAGGAATGTGAAAATGGAAAAATCATCTAAATTAGGGAAAGATATTTTAGAAACTTTGGGATTTGAAATCTTAAATAATGGAGAGGAGCTTGCAACAGGAGAAACCAAAACTGCTGATTTTCTTGTTAAATTGGAAAATGAAAATTTCCTTGTTGAAGTAAAACTCAAAGAAGCCGATGATGATGAAAATAAAAGCAGAGAAGAAAAATTATCAAATGGCGAAGTTTACATATCTAATGGTTACAACCATACAAATAGTATGCTAACTACAATTATGAGATCAGCCAACAGACAAATACGATCTTCTTTAGAAAATATATCAATGAAAGAAAAAGTAAATTTTTCTTTTTTGCTATTTATTAACTCATCTTATGACGCAACTCTCAGAAGGGAACAAATAATTAATGAATTATATGGGAAAGTTAATTTAATCGATTTCAATAATAAGAATAAAGCAGCAAGACCTTGTTATGAATATAACCACCCACTATTTAAAAGACTTGAATCAAATGACTTTTTATTAATCGTCAATTTTTTAAATTACACAGACCTTAATGGGGGAAATAGAGAAGCTTTTGATGCAATAATATGTTTAAATCAGTATTCAGATAAATATGAATTGATCAAATCATCAGCCATCCAGTCTCTAAATATGAAAATCATCGATCCGATAGAAGAAGTCAAGAACGGTGCTGCATATCAACTAGATAAAGATGATTGGGAAGAAATAAATCATATTTTAGAGAAAAACGGGCAAGATAAAATTGATGAAAACATGGAAAGACGTATTCATTCTCTATCGCCTAGAGTTCAAATTCTATCAAGAAAATATCAGAAATATTTAATTCCGTTTCCGATGGAGAATCGTGTGCAAATTACTGCAAGGTCAACGCAATATACATCGAATCAAAACTCAACAACTTCGGAAGACTCGTAGCAAGCGTAGGTTAGGTCAAGCCCCAACAAAACCGTTAAATAATCTGTTTTGTGTTGGGTTTACAACCCAAGCGACCAAAAGGCCGTCTGAAACTGCTCTTTCAGACGGCCTCCCCATTTTCAGGTTGCCCTTCCCCAAGGCAGCCTGAAACCTTTCCCCCGCCCCAAACCCATCCACCGTCATTCCCGCCTGCGCGGGAATGACGGTGTTTGTTGCTTTTCAGACGGCCTTTTTCTTTTTCTTAATCCATCACATTCGATCAAACCAAACAATCTGACTTTCATCCACGCTGATGCGGATTTCCTGTCCGGTTTGCGGTTTATCCGTATCGTGGTCGGCATGGGGATACCAAATTAAATCGCCGTATTGAGGATGGGCGAGGGTAAGGCGTGTGCCTTCGGCGAGGGGGACGGCTTCGCTGATGCGGACGGCTGTGCCGTTCGGGTCGAATCGGATGGCGTGTTGGGGGATGTAGCGTGTGTCGTTAGTGTTGGCCAAACCGAGCAGTAGGGCGGCTTGGGCGTTGACGGGGCGGCGGATAAGGGTTTCCGGCGTGCCGTGTTGGAGGATGCGGCCTTCGTGCATGATGGCGATGGTGTCGGCCATGGTGCAGGCTTCTTCGGCGGAGTGAGTGACGAGGATGGCGGGGATGTTTTGACTGCGGATGCGTTCGGCGGTCAGGGTGCGCAGGTGGTGGCGCAGGTGGGTGTCGAGGCTGGAGAAGGCTTCGTCCAAGAGCAACAGCGACGGGCGCGTGATTAGGGCGCGCGCGAGGGCGAGGCGTTGCTGTTCGCCGCCTGAGAGGCTTTCGGGTTTGCGTTGCGCTTCGTGTTCCAAACCGATGTCGCGCAAGGCCTGCATGGATTGTTCTTCGATTTCGGCTTTGGGCAGGCGGCGCATTTTGAGTCCGAAGCCGACGTTGTCGAGGGCGGTTAAATGCGGCAAAAGGGCGTAGTCTTGAAACATCAGCGAGATATTGCGTTTTTCAGGCGGCATGTCGGTGATGTTGTCACCGTTGAGCCAGACTTCGCCGCTGTCGGGACGTACCAGGCCGACGATGGTTTTGAGCAGGGTGGATTTGCCGCAGCCGGAGCGGCCGAGTACGGCGAGGATTTCGCCTGCTTCGACGGTTAGGTTGATGTCTTGGGCAACGGTTTTGCTGCCGAAGCGTTTGTTGATGTTTTTGAGTTGTAACATGGTTTCAGACGGCCTTTAAAAATGGGGTCGGCAACGGATGCTGTCGAGCCATGCGGACAGCGGATGTTTGGGGTCGATCAGGCCGTATCGCCGGCAGGCTTCGATCGTGACCAACTGGGCATCGTGCATCATGTGTCCGCCCAACATGGCATCAAGCAGGGTGGGGATGTCCATCAGTTCAAAACCGGCGACTTCGCCGTCTTGGTTGGCGGGTTGGAAGCCTTCGGGTAGGACGATGTCGAAGATATACAGGATTTCGTTGTGGACACCACGATTAACCGGGCGCAAACTATATATTTGGGCGGTCGGTCGGATATGGGGTGTTAACGAAGCGGGAATGCCTGCTTCTTCTTCGCCTTCGCGACAGACGGCTTCAGACGGCCTCTCGCCGCTGCTGATGCCGCCTCCGGTCAGGTTGTCGAGTTTGTTCGGATCGACGGCTTTGTGCGGACTGCGGCGGCCTATCCAAAAGCGCAGACCGTCTTTTGTTTCGACCAATCCGTTCAAATGCACTGCCTGACTCATCAGGCCGAACGGACGGAAGGCGGCGCGTTCGAGTGCGCATAAAGGCTTGCCTGACTGGTCGCAGATGTCAAACTTTTCACCACGCCAACCTTTGAGCCAACCGCACTCGCGCCATTGTTGCGCCAGCGTTTGCAAACTGTCGCCCATCTGAGTCCAGTTGTCGGTTTCCAAATTCAGGCCGTCTGAAAGGGTTGACTGCCTGCCTGTCCAATCTTGCCCGAGGCGTTCGCGCCATAACGGGTTCAGACGGCCTAAAGGCAGGCCGTTGAGATACAGAATGCACCAATCGTCGGATGCGCCATAGCTTGTCTGCGCCCAATCCCACAGTGTGTCGTGGACATCGGGGGTGAATACCTGTTCAAAACGGAAAGACTGAGACATGGCGCATCCTCCAAAATAACTAAAGATACATCGATTTTAGCCGTTTACGGCGAATTTGCAAAACGACCATACCCCCTGAAAACCGCTATAATAGAGTAAATCATCCGAAACGAGCACATCATCATGAGCGAATTGACCGATATCCTTTCCTACAACCAGCATTTCGTTGAATCGGGAGAGTACGAAAAATATTTCACCAACAAATACCCCGGCCGCGAGCTGGCCATTCTTTCCTGCATGGATGCACGCATTATCGAATTGTTACCCAATGCCTTGGGCTTGAAAAACGGCGATGCCAAGCTCATCAAAAACGCCGGCGCACTGGTGACCCACCCTTGGGGTTCGGTGATGCGCAGTTTGTTGGTGGCCGTATTTGAACTCAAAGTGAAAGAAATCATGGTCATTGCCCACCACGACTGCGGTATGCGCGGATTACACGCAGAAGAGTTCCTCCAACGCGTACACGACAGCAATATCCCCGACGACCGTATCGAAACCCTGCGCAATGCCGGTATCGATTTGGACGGCTGGCTGACCGGTTTTGACAACGTCGAAGACAGCGTGCGCCATACCGTCGAGCTGATTCGCAAACATCCGCTGATGCCCGACAACATCGCCATCCACGGCCTGGTCATCCACCCGACCACAGGCAAGCTCAACCTGATTGTTGACGGCAGCCTGCCTGCTTCAGACGGCCAAAACATCTAACGCAGACACCACCACGAAATGAAAAACATCGGATTATTCGGCGGCACGTTTGACCCCATCCACAACGGCCACCTCCACATCGCCCGCGCCTTCGCCGACGAAATCGGTTTGGATCTCGTCGTCTTCCTGCCGGCAGGCGACCCGTACCACAAAGACAGCACGCGCACGCCGGCACAAGAGCGCCTCAATATGGTTGAACTCGCCATCGCCGACGAGCCGAAATTCGCCGCCAGCGACTGCGACATCGTCCGCGACGGCGCAACTTATACGTTTGACACCGTCCAAATCTTCCGCCAGCAGTTTCCCGGCGCGCAACTGTGGTGGCTGATGGGCAGCGACAGCCTGATGCAGCTGCACACATGGAAAAAATGGCAAACCCTCGTGCGCCAGACCCATATCGCCATTGCCATGCGCCAAGGCGACAACCTCAACAAAACCCCGCGCGAATTGCACGCATGGCTCGGCGAAGCCCTGCAAAACGGCAGCGTCCGTATCCTCAACGCGCCACTGCACAACACCAGCTCCACCCAAATCCGCGCCAATCTTGCCAAAACGCACCATTCAGACGGCCTGCCGCAACCCGTCGCCCAATACATCCGCCAACACAAACTCTATGAAAAATAGCGTTTATTCAGGCAGATAAGCTATAATGCCGTCTGAAAACATTTCAACTAGGAAAATAATGAACGAACAAGAATTGCAAGACCTGCAAAAAATGGTCGAAGTGGCCGTAAACGCCCTCGAAGACATCAAAGCCAAAGACATCTCCGTTTTGGAAACCCAAGACAAAACCTCCCTGTTCGCCCGCATGATTATTGCCAGCGGCGACAGCACACGCCAAGTTAAAGCACTGGCCAACAACGTTGCCGTCGATTTGAAAGAAGCTGGTTTCGAAATCCTCAGCACCGAAGGCGACAGCGGCGAATGGACGCTCGTCGACGCAGGCGACCTCGTTGTCCACGTCATGCTCCCTACCGTGCGCGACTTCTACGACATCGACACCTTGTGGGGCGGAGAAAAACCGAGTTTCCACGCCGGTATGCAAAAACCTTGGCACGCCGCCGACTAAAACGGTTTATCCATACAAAGGCCGTCTGAAACTTGAAAGCAAGCAAGTTTCAGACGGCCTTTTGCTATAATTCCATTCTTTTCACATTATTCAGTTTACCGCACCATCATGCCGCATCCCGATTTCGCCCAAACCCTCTCCAAAGACCGCCATTTCCTGCAATCCGCCTTTAAAAACCCCAATAAATACGGCGGCTTGGCCAAGGTTGAAGAAAAATACAAAAAATCGCACGACCTCTATCTGCAACGCCTGTCCAAACTGCCCAAACCCGAATTCGACAACACGCTGCCCGTTCACGAAAAACTCGACGAAATCAAAAAAGCCATTGCCGAGAATCAGGTAACGATTATTTGCGGCGAAACCGGTTCGGGCAAAACCACGCAGCTGCCCAAGATTTGTTTGGAACTCGGACGCGGGGCGGCAGGCTTGATCGGGCATACCCAGCCGCGCCGTTTGGCCGCGCGCTCGGTGGCGGAGCGGATTGCCGAAGAGCTGAAATCGGAAATCGGCAGCGCGGTCGGCTATAAAGTGCGCTTCACCGACCACACCTCGCGCGATGCCTGCGTCAAGCTGATGACCGACGGCATTCTGTTGGCGGAAACCCAGACCGACCGTTACCTCGCCGCCTACGACACGATTATCATCGACGAAGCGCACGAGCGCAGCCTGAACATCGACTTCCTCTTGGGCTATTTGAAACAACTGCTGCCACGCCGCCCCGATTTAAAAGTCATCATCACCTCGGCAACGATAGACGCAGAACGCTTTTCCCAACACTTCAACGGCGCGCCCGTGCTGGAAGTAAGCGGACGCACCTATCCCGTCGAAATCCTCTACCGCCCGCTGACCAGCAAAGACGAAGACGACGCAGAAGTGGAGCTGACCGACGCGATTGTCGATGCGGCGGACGAATTGGCGCGACACGGCGAAGGCGATATTTTGGTGTTCCTACCGGGCGAACGCGAAATCCGCGAAGCCGCCGAAGCCCTGCGCAAATCCACACTGCGCCGCAACGACGAAATCCTACCCCTGTTCGCGCGCCTATCGCACGCCGAACAGCACAAAATCTTCCACCCCACAGGCGCGAAACGCCGCATCGTGTTAGCAACCAACGTCGCCGAAACCTCGCTCACCGTGCCGGGCATCAAATACGTCATCGACACCGGCCTCGCGCGCGTCAAACGCTATTCCGCACGGGCGAAAGTGGAGCAGCTTCATGTAGAGAAAATCTCCCAAGCCGCCGCCCGCCAACGCTCCGGTCGCTGCGGCCGCGTCTCCGCAGGCGTGTGTATCCGACTGTTTTCAGAAGAAGATTTCAACAGCCGCCCCGAATTTACCGATCCCGAAATCGTCCGCAGCAACCTCGCCGCCGTCATCCTGCGCATGGCATCGCTGAACTTGGGCGACGTAGCAGCATTCCCGTTTTTAGAAATGCCCGATTCGCGGTATATCAATGACGGTTTTCAGGTGTTGTTGGAATTGGGGGCGGTGGAGGCCGTCTGAAAATAATTAGTTTGATAAATGGTTATAGGTATAACATACTTTGAAAGTGCAGCCTAATTAAGCACAAATAAAAACAGTCCGAAACTTCATACTGAAGTTTCGGACTGTTTTTATTTTTTAGGAAAACTTTACAGCTAATCTGACTGAAAAAGATCAAGATAGCCCACAATAGTTGTTTTTTAATATGGTAGACACAATTTTTCCCTATTTATGAAGACTATGGTTTCTTTCAGATTCGTATTTTAATGCTTTCTATTTCTATAAAAATTGACTAAAATAGCTCAATTATAAAAAATTGAACAATTTTGGTATTTGTTATGAAAATTTCCAGACCTCCGGAATTTACCCTGTTGCAACAGGAATATGTGCAGCATTTCACCAAAAGAATGGCGCAAATTACCAAGCTGCTGAATTCTTCCGCAAATAATCCTGATATAGATATTCCCGATTTTCTTACTGAAATCAAAGATTATTCAGAATTTTCCGTGACAGATGAAAACGGAACCTACCTGCATTGGGATAAATTCCGCCGGATTCACACGGAAGACACGCGGATGAAATGGCGCGCCGTCAAGGAGAGCCGCAGAAAAATCCAAAAACCAATTGATTTCCCGTTTGAACATCAGTTTTGGTTCTGCATTCCCGACTCTCTGCAGGCACGGCTTCATTTGATTGACAAAAGCTGCGGCAGTACTATCGGCACGTCTAGCTTGGGTGGCTTCGGCAGAAGCGAGCAAAATAGATTCTTGCTCAAGTCTCTTATTATGGAAGAAGCGATTACATCCGCCCAACTGGAAGGAGCTGCCACCACGCGTAAAGTGGCCAAGGATATGCTTAAATCGCAGCGCAAGCCCAAAACCAAAGACGAAATCATGATAGTGAATAACTATCACTTGATGAAAAAAGCGGTAGAATTGAAAAATACGCCGTTAAGTGTTGAAATGATTTTGGATTTGCACCGCATTGCCACCAGTAACGCCATTGAAAACAAGGCCGAGCCCGGACAATTCAGGCAGGATGACGAAATCTTTATCGCCGATATCGATGGTAACAGCCTGTACCAACCACCGCCGCACGGGCAGGTTCATACGCTGATGGAAGCAGTATGCACGTTTGCCAACAACACTTATGACGGCTCAGAAAATCCGTTTATCCATCCAGTTGTCCAAGCAATTATTCTGCATTTCCTCATCGGCTATATCCACCCGTTCGGCGACGGCAACGGGCGGACGGCGCGGGCTTTGTTCTATTGGTTTATGCTCAAAAACGGCTACTGGCTATTTGAATACATATCCATCAGCCGTCTTCTGAAAAACGCTCCGGCCCAATACGCCAAATCCTATTTGTATGCGGAAACCGACGATTTAGATTTAACCTATTTCATCTATTACCAATGCGATATTATCAAGCGGGCGGTTGCCGATTTGGAGCACTACATTTCCGACAAACAAAAACACCAACAGGAATTCAAGGCAGCGATTGCCCAATATACTGAAAAGATAGGAAAGTTGAACCAACGGCAAATTGGTATTCTGCAAAAAGCAGTGGAAGAAAGCGGAAAAATCTTTACTGCACAAGAAATTGCCAATCAATACGGTATCTCCCTGAATACTGCCCGTAGCGATTTAAGTAAACTGGGAGAATATAGATTCCTAGTACCGTTTAAATCAGGAAATGCTTTAGAATATGTTGCTCCTCAGGATTTATTGGAAAGATTAGAAAAAAAATAGTTTGCTAGCCTAAAATGCAACTTTAACCGAGTCAAAATCAATACAGTCCGCACCTTCAAAAAGAAGCCGCGGACTGCTTGCTTTTTGCTTTACAGATGATCTTTATAGCTGATTTAACCAAGATTGTAGCAATTTTGCTTTCCAAGCAAGCAGGCAGGGTTAGAAAACTCGATACTTTTAATTATTAACTGATTTTGTCGATTTTTTCCAACCTATACTTAATTGGGCGACGTAGCAGCATAAAAAGGCAGGCCATATTTCATTTTCAGACGGACTCAATCATTGAGAAACTAAAAATATTGAAAAGGGAATATTGGGTTTTAAAACTCAATCGGTAAATTTTTATTGTGAAATATTAATGATGAAAAAATCTTTCCTCACGCTTGTTCTATATTCGTCTTTACTGACTGCCAGCGAAATTGCTTATCGCTTTGTATTCGGAATTGAAACCCTGCCGGCAGCAAAAATGGCGGAAACGTTTGCGCTGACATTTGTAATTGCTGCGCTGTATCTGTTTGCGCGTTATAAAACTTCGCGGCTGCTGATTGCGCTATTTTTCGCGTTCAGCATTATTGCCAATAATGTGCATTATGCGGTTTATCAAAGTTGGATGACGGGTATTAACTATTGGCTGATGCTGAAAGAGGTTACCGAAGTCGGTAGCGCGGGCGCATCGATGTTGGATAAGTTGTGGCTGCCTGCGTTGTGGGGCGTGTTGGAAGTCGTGCTGTTTTGCAGTCTTGCCAAGTTCCGCCGTAAGACGCATTTTGCCGCCGATATTGTGTTTATTACGGCGATGTTGCTGATTTTTGGACGTTCATTCAGTACGACGCAGGAACACGGTATTTCGCCCAAACCGACATACAGCCGCATCAAAGCCAATTATTTCAGCTTCGGCTATTTTGTCGGGCGCGTGTTGCCGTATCAGTTGTTTGATTTAAGCAAGATTCCTGTGTTCAAACAGCCTGCGCCAAGCAAAATCGGGCAGGGCAGTGTTCAAAATATCGTCCTGATTATGGGCGAAAGCGAAAGCGCGGC
This sequence comes from Neisseria sp. HMSC061H08, assembly GCF_001836795.1. Classification (NCBI taxonomy): domain Bacteria; kingdom Pseudomonadati; phylum Pseudomonadota; class Betaproteobacteria; order Neisseriales; family Neisseriaceae; genus Neisseria; species Neisseria sp. HMSC061H08. The sequence goes on from NZ_KV830559.1 coordinate 49,671, forward strand.
GCATTTGAAACTGTTTGGCTACGGGCGTGAGACTTCGCCGTTTTTGACCCAGCTTTCGCAAGCCGACTTTAAGCCGATTGTGAAACAAAGCTATTCTGCCGCTTTGATGACGGCTGTGTCCCTGCCCAGCTTTTTTAATGCGATACCGCATGCCAACGGCTATGAGCAAATCAGCAGCGGCGATACCAATATGTTCCGCCTCGCCAAAGAGCAGGGCTATGAAACGTATTTTTACAGTGCGCAGGCTGAAAACGAGATGGCGATTTTGAACTTAATCGGTAAGAAATGGATAGACCATCTGATTCAGCCGACGCAGCTTGGCTATGGCAACGGCGACAATATGCCTGATGAGAAGCTGCTGCCGTTGTTTGACAAAATCAATTTGCAGCAGGGCAAGCATTTTATTGTGTTGCACCAACGCGGTTCGCACGTCCCATACGGCGCATTGTTGCAGCCTCAAGATAAAGTATTCGGCGAAGCCAATATTGTGGATAAGTACGACAACACCATCCACAAAACCGACCAAATGATTCAAACCGTATTCGAGCGGCTGCAAAAGCAGCCTGACGGCAACTGGCTGTTTGCCTATACCTCCGATCATGGCCAGTATGTGCGCCAGGATACCTACAATCAAGGCACGGTGCAGCCCGACAGCTATCTCGTGCCGCTGGTGTTGTACAGTCCGGATAAGGCCGTGCAACAGGCTGCCAACCAGGCTTTTGCACCTTGCGAGATTGCCTTTCATCAGCAGCTTTCAACGTTTCTGATTCACACGCTGGGCTACGATATGCCGGTTTCAGGTTGTAGCGAAGGCTCGGTAACGGGCAACCTGATTACAGGCGATGCAGGCAGCTTGAACATTCGCGACGGCAAGGCGGAATATGTTTATCCGCAATAAGTGGCGTGAAAACCAATAAAGACAAATTTAGATGATGTCGGGGAAGATGCCCGACCGACAAGACTATGCAAAATATGAAAAACCAAGTACGCGGATCAGGCACGGATGCCCGATCCAACCCAGCCAATGTTTCAGACGGCCTGCAAAACAGTGCGGGCCATATCGGTAGCAACACGCGCTACCGCCTGACCAAGCTCGGCGAACAAATGGCGCGTCTGCCCATCGACCCGAAAATCGCGCGCATTTTACTGGCGGCGAAGAAGCACGACTGTATGGCGGAAATATTGGTGATTGCGTCCGCGCTGTCGATTCAAGACCCGCGCGAGCGGCCTTTGGAAGCGCGCGATGCCGCGGCTAAGGCGCACGAACGCTTTACCGACAAGCAATCTGACTTCCTTGCCTATCTGAATATTTGGGACAGCTTCCAGCGCGAGCGCGACAAAGGTTTGTCCAACAAGCAGCTGGTGCAGTGGTGCCGCCAATATTTCCTGTCGCACCTGCGTATGCGCGAATGGCGCGAGCTGCACCATCAGCTTGCCCAAACCGCGATTGAAATGGGTTTGACCACCAAAGAAGCCGCGTTTAGACAACCTCCTTCCCAAGAGCAATTAAGGCCGTCTGAAAGCCAAGGCGATCAAGATTTGGCGGCTAAACTCAAACAAAAACAACTGGATAAGAAACAACACCGCGCCCAAATTCGCGCCGCCAAAGAAGCGGGCTACGAACAAATCCACCGCGCCCTGCTGACCGGCCTTATCGCCAACGTCGGCATGAAATCGCCCGATGGCAACGACTACACCGGCGCGCGTGGTAGCCGTTTTCACCTGTTTCCCGCCTCAGCCCTGTTCAAAGCCAAACCCAAATGGGTGATGGCGGCAGAATTGGTTGAAACCACGCGCCTTTACGCGCGCGACGTCGCCGTTATCCAGCCCGAATGGATAGAGCAGGAAGCGCCGCACCTCGTCCGCTACCACTATTTTGAGCCGCACTGGGAGCAAAAACGCGGCGAAGTCGTCGCCAGCGAACGCGTGACACTTTACGGCCTGACCGTATTGCCGCGCCGCCCCGTGTCTTACGGCAAAGTTGCGCCTGAAGAAGCGCGCGAAATCTTTATCCGCGGCGCATTGGTGGCGCAGGAAAGCAATCTTCAGACGGCCTTTTTTGCCCACAATAAAAAGCTGATTAAAGAAATTACCGAACTCGAACACAAATCGCGCAAGCAAGACGTATTGGTCGATGATGAAGCCCTGTTTGCGTTTTATAACGAACGGCTGCCCGAGCTGGTGTGGAAAGACGCGAAAGGCGGTGTTTGGGGAAGCGAAGAGGGCGGACAAACCCAGTCGGACAAGACAGCCGATCAAAACGGACAAGCAAACCAGCGCAACGCAGGGAGTGTGGCGCAAGCTACGCACGTGGATTCCAAAGATGCGTCCAACCGCGAGCGTGAACCGAGTTCACATACCCTACAAAATGTTTCAGACGACCCCAAACCCAAAAAGCAGCCAGCATTTCAAAAAGGCCGTCTGAAACCTTTACCCCTTGCCGATATCCGCACCTTTGAAGCCTGGCTCAAAACCGCCGAGCGCGACAATCCGCGCCTGCTGTTCCTCAGTCGCGACGATTTGATGCAACACGCCGCCGCGCACATTACCGAAGAGCAATTCCCCAAATTCTGGCAAACCGCAGACGGCAAGTTCAAACTTTCCTACCGCTTCGAGCCGCACCATCCGCTCGACGGCGTGACCATGACCGTGCCGCTGACCGTCCTCAACCGCCTGCATGCGCCGTCGCTCGAATGGCTGGTGCCCGGTATGTTGCGCGAAAAAATCCAGCTGCTGATTAAAGCCCTGCCGAAGCAAATCCGCCGCATTTGCGTACCCGTACCCGATTTCATCACCAAATTTCTTGAAAGCAATCCCGACCGCCAAGCGGCCATCATTCCTCAGTTGGCGCACTTTATCGCCAAAAGCGCCGGCGATATGCGGATTCTCGAGCAAATCGACCAAGACGCATGGGCGGCGCAAGAATTGCCCGAACACTGCTATCTGAATCTGCGCATTATCGACGACGGCGGACAAGAGCTTGCCGGTGGCCGCAAACTGCACGAATTGCAACAACAACTCGGCCAAGCCGCCACCACCACCTTCCGCGACAACACCCAAGAATTTGAGCGCGACAACGTTACCGCATGGGACATCGGCACCCTGCCCGAATCCATCAAATTCGCACGCGGCAAACAACAGCTCACCGGCTACCTCGGCCTGCAAAAAGAAAAAGACGGCCGCATCGCCCTGCGCCTGTTCGACACGTCTGCAGCTGCCGAACAAGCCCACCGACTAGGCGTGATCGAACTCATGAAACTACAACTAAAAGAGCAAGTTAAAGACCTGAACAAAGGCATCCAAGGCTTCACCCAAGCCGCCATGCTGCTCAAACACATCAACGCCGACACCCTGCGCGACGACCTCACCCAAGCCGTCTGCGACCGCGCCTTTATCGGCGAAGACGAGCTGCCGCGCAACGAAAAAGCCTTCAAAGAACAAATCAAACGCGCCCGCAGCCGCCTGCCCGCCGTCAAAGAAGCCCTCAGCCGCTACCTGCAGGAAACCGCCGCCGCCTACGCCGAACTCAACGGCAAACTCGGCAAACACCCACTCACCCACCTCATGCGCCAACGCCTGCAAACCCTGCTCGCCGCCGGCTTCGCCACCCGCACCCCGTGGGCACAATGGCCGCGCCTCCCCATCTACCTCAAAGCCATGACCCTGCGCCTCGAAAAATACAGCAGCAACCCCGCCCGCGACGCCGCCCGCGAAGCCGATATTCAAGAGCTGGAACAAATGTGGCAGGAGAAAACCGACAGCTTGATCAAACAAGGCCTCCCCATTTCAGACAGCCTTGCAGGGTTTAAATGGATGATTGAAGAATTGAGGGTGTCACTGTTTGCGCAGGAATTGAAGACGCCGTATCCGGTGTCGGTGAAGAGATTGATGAAGGAAGGGGATGGATTAAATAAAGGATAAAAAAAGCCGTCTGAAAATTTTCAGACGGCTTTAGGCATATAAAGAAATTACACTACTGATCTTTTAGGTTTTCACTCAATTCTGCTACGAATTTCTCACTCTGATCTAACTGTAGATTTTCCTTAGACTCATTCTCACCAATATCGTTAATAGATTTCTCTTCAAGAGTACTTTGTGCTATAAGCTCCTTTCTGCCAGCTTCCCATTTATCTTTATACTCTTCATAAAATTTTGGAAGGATGGTAGTAGTATCAGATACATAAAGTTTAACTTCTGGGAGTTCAATATTGTAAAAATTTAAAAAATCTCTCAAGAAATTTTGTAATTCTTTATGGTCCTGTTCATATCGCACACCTAAAAGATTATTCTGAGCATTTACAAGCTCTTCATAGTCTTTATTCCTAAAGACATCAATTACTAATACTGGATATAAGTTACCATCAGCAACACCTTTGAAGCATTGCATTTCTGCTAACCTTATTTTCCGTTCAAATTTAGTAAGTTTTTTATTTTGACACGCATCTAGCAACAAAATACCTAACCCTGGAGAAATAGTTAGTGTGTCAATTGATGAGTTCTTAGATATTCGGAAACCTGAATCAATCCCCTTCCCTAAAAAATCAAATTGATTAGGGTGCAGATCAGCCTGTTTTTCCATTTCCTCCGAAACTAAATCGTTGTTTCCACTCAAGGAGTCAGTAGCAGAATTTTCAGCAGATATTGGCATAATACTACTATTAGGAGTGGGAAATGAGGCAACCCATGCATTTCCTTTCGTATTAAGATTAAATTGTTGTATACCCTCTCCGAATTGTTGTAATGTTTGTATGAAAGCCTCAATACAAACTGACACATGATGTACGCTTTCTATTTTACAGCAAAATAAGATTTCATCACCTACAGTCTTCCAAAGTTTAGGAGAACCTGATTCTAACTCTTCATTGGATAAGCCGGCAGACTGTCCTATTTGCTGATAAAGTTCTGACAATTTTCTTGGAAATGTTCCATAAAACTGCTGAAAGGCCTTTAGCCATTCCAGTGGACTACTCTTACTATGTTTAAATGCGGTCGAACCCGTTAAATCAACTGATAAAAACAAGCGGACTCTATACGCAGGAACCTCATAAGATGTAGATTCCTGTATTGTAGGTTTTACACTTTCATGGGGAGTCATAAAAATCCTAAATTACAACAAGCCAAGTGATTGGGCTCGAATATTTACTGCAGATGTACTGACCTGAAACTCTAGCTCAGCATCTACTGTTCCTTTTTTATATATTTGCTTAAATTTTTCTTCCGGCATTAATAAAGAAGCTGCAAACCAATTAGCTTCTCTTTCAGCAACTTGCTGCTCCTTGTCTGCTAAATCTACATATCTAGTAGCCCTAAAAATTTCATTATTTCCCATTGTTTCCCGAACATTAGGGTAATGTAAAAAAAAGTGGCCTAATTCATGGGCAATTGTGAATCTATCCCTTTCAATGGATGTGAAAGGGGAAATAAATATTTCAAATTTAGCATCCTTATCTACCAGAATCGAGCCACTGTGAACATCTTCTTGGCTAGTATGCCCAATAGAAATTTTCCCTCCTAATTTTTTTACCAGTACAAAAAGGTCGTCTGTATAGTCGAATTGCAGTTTAGTCGATATTTTTTGCGCAAACTCTTCCACTCTCTTTTTTTTCGCATATAGAGGTATTGGGTTTGTATACGTTGTGTGATTCATAATATAGTCCAACCTAGCAGTAAAATCGGGCATTATAATGCCCGATTTTACTGCTAGGTTGGACTTTCTTCAATTAATTTGTTTCAAATTAAGTGAGTGTAGCACGCACGCGGTCTTTTAAAAAAATGTTTTTCCAGTTAAACCAAAGGCCGTCTGAAAGTATTTCCCAACTTTCAGACGGCCTTCTTATATTCATATTTCTGTTTATTTTTCCAACCGTGCAATCAGTTCGTCAGCCAAGTCCAGATAAGCTTGGGTACCTTTGGCGTGGGCGTCGTAGGCAAGGGCGGGGAGGCCGTGGCTGGGGGCTTCGGCGAGGCGGATGTTGCGGGGGATGACGGTATCGAAGAGCAGGTTGCCGAAGTGTTGTTTGAGCTGTTCGCTGACTTCGACGACGAGGCGGCTGCGGCTGTCGTACATGGTGCGGACGATGCCGGTTACGTCGAGGTCGGGGTTGATGGCTTGGCGGATTTTGCGGACGGTGGCCACTAAGTCGGAAATGCCTTCGAGGGCGTAGTATTCGCAAAGCATGGGGACGATGACGCCGTTGGCGGCGACTAGGCCGTTGAGGGTGAGCAGGGTCAGGGATGGGGGGCAGTCGATGAGGACGTAGTCGTAGTCGTCGGCAACGAGCTGCAGGGCGTTTTTGAGGCGGATTTCGCGTGCGATTTCTTGGACGAGCTCGACTTCTGCGCCGGCCAGTGTGCGGTTGGCGCCCAATACGTCGTAGCCGCCTTCTTTACTGCGGACGACGGCGTTGGGGATGTCGGTTTCGCCGAGGACAACTTGGTAAACGCCGTTTTCGATGGTGGCTTTGTTGATGCCGCTGCCTGTGGTGGCGTTGCCTTGGGGGTCGAGGTCGACGACGAGGACGCGGCGGCCTTTGGAGGCCAGGGAGGCGGCTAGGTTGACGGTGGTGGTGGTTTTGCCGACTCCGCCTTTTTGGTTGGCGACGGCGAGGATTTGTGCGCTCATGTGCTTTGCTGTCGTGTTAAGTGTGGATGGCTGGATTGTACCGTTATTCGGTATGCTTGGGTTGTTTTCAGACGGCCTTTTTGCGGATGATGACGATATGGCGTTCGGCATTGAGTTGGGGGACGTGCAATGCTTCGACTTTTTCGACGGCGACGCTTTCGGGCAGTTTGTCGATTTCTTCTTGTGGGTATACGCCTTTCATGGCCGCCCAGTAGCCGCCGTCTTTGAGGAGGTGCTCTGTCCAGTTGACGAAGTCGGCAAGTTCGGCAAAGGCGCGGCTGGTGATGACGTCGGCGCGGCAGTCGGCGGCGGCTTCTACGCGGCCGCTGATGACGCGGACGTTTTTAAGGCCGAGTTCGATGACGGCTTGTTGCAGAAAGGCGGTTTTTTTGGTGTTGGCATCGAGGAGGGTGATGTCGAGGTCGGGACGGCAGATGGCGGTGGGTATGCCGGGCTGTCCGCCGCCGGAGCCGACGTCGAGCATGGTTTGCGCGTGTTCGATATAGGGCAGGAGGGTCAGGCTGTCGAGCAGGTGGTGGCTGACGGTTTGGGCGGGATCGCGCAGGGCGGTCAGGTTGTAGGTTTTGTTCCACTTTTGCAGCAGGGCGGCATAGTCTAGCAGTTTGGCCTGTTTGGCTTCGTCGATGTCCAAACCTAGTGCCTGTATGCCGTCGCGGAGCTGTTGCGCCTGATTCATTTGTTATTCCTTATTGGTTAAAACGCGTTGGATGTAATGGTAACGGAAAGCATGCCGTCTGAAAATGTTTGTGCTTGTTGAATCAACGTTTCATCTTGTGAAAGACGATGGGCTGTTCCGGTGCGCGCGTAAGCTGTTTGGGCAGGGTCAGCATGGCGATGATCCACACGGAGAGTGTGTAGTAGAACACGCCTTGCCCGCGCATACCGGCCAATGCGGCATTGCCTAAGATGGCTTCAAAAATCAAGCCTGCCGCCGCCGAGGCACACGCTGCGACCCCGGCAAGGAAGATGGCGTAACGCGAATGCCGGCGCATCATTTTTTTATACGCCAGCTTGGTCAGTCCGCCGGCAATCGGCAGGTTGAGGAAGGCAAACATGCCGCAGACGAACCATGCGACGGAATCCTGCCAGCCGCTTTGCCATGCCCACGCGCCGTCTTTGACCGTGACCAGCAGCCCTTGGCCGTCTGAAAAGGCGATTTGCACGATATTGTGCAATATCATCGCCAGCGGCAGGGTGAGGAACATCAGTGCGACCAATAGGGGGCGGTAGGGCTTTTCTTGTGTCAGATACATGGCGGTTTGCCTTGTTGTGGGATAAGTCGAAATGATAGCAGATTGGCGGTTGATTCACGTTTGTTAGCGCTGAAATTGCTGACAAAAACGGTCAATTAAAAAAGAAATGAAAAATTCTTTTTTCTTGGCAAACGTTGGCAGATAAAGGTTAAGAAAACGTTTTCAGACGACCTAATCTCTTATTTTTATATGAACCGAACAGAAAATCTTTGCATTTCTCCGTAAAATCTACTAAATTCTCAATAACATATTATAAAGACCTGAAATCTGGAACCCAAACCGAAACTGCCTTCCGCCATTTACGCTCGGAAACTCAGCAGGCAACAAAAGTTTCACACACTACAAAAAAAACAATTCCTCTGAAATCAGTTGTTTATAATGATAGATAACCACAAGGCAAACCATGCCTGACTTTAGTAGGAGTAAAACCATGGCTGAAGCAACCGATGTCGTATTAGTAGGCGGCGGCATTATGAGCGCCACTTTGGGCGTATTGCTCAAAGAACTCGAACCATCTTGGGAAATCACCCTGATCGAACGCTTGGAAGATGTAGCGTTGGAATCATCAAATGCATGGAACAACGCCGGTACGGGACACTCTGCGCTGTGTGAATTGAACTATGCACCCCTGACTGCCGATGGCACGATCGATCCAACCCGCGCCCTCAATATTGCCGAACAATTCCATATCAGCCGCCAATTTTGGGCGACTTTGGTCGAAGAAGGCAAACTGACCGACCGCACTTTCATCAATTCCGTCCCCCATATGTCGCTGGTGATGAACGCCGACCATTGCAGTTATCTGCAAAAACGTTTCGACGTGTTCAAAAACCAAAAACTCTTTGAAAAAATGGAGTTTTCTACCGACCGCGCCAAAATTGCCGAATGGGCGCCGCTGGTTGTCAACGGCCGTGATGAAAACCAATCCATCGCCGCCAACTACTCCGCCGAAGGCACAGACGTCGATTTCGGCAGCCTGACCCGCCAGATGGTCAAATACTTGAGCGACAAAGGCGTAAAAATCAAATTCAACCGTCATGTCGACGACCTCAACCGCGAATCGGACGGCGCATGGGTGCTGAAAACCAGCAGCACCAAAGACGATGACGACCCGTTGACACTCCGCACCCGTTTCGTCTTCCTCGGCGCAGGCGGCGGCGCACTGACCCTGCTGCAAAAATCCGGTATCCCCGAAGGCAAAGGCTACGGCGGCTTTCCGGTTTCCGGCCTCTTCTTCCGCAACAGCAATCCCGAAACGGCCGCGCAACACAACGCCAAAGTGTACGGCCAAGCCTCCGTCGGCGCGCCCCCTATGTCCGTTCCGCATTTGGATACCCGCAACGTGGACGGCCAACGCCATTTGATGTTCGGCCCGTATGCAGGCTTCCGTCCCAACTTCCTCAAACAAGGCTCGCTCATGGATTTGCCGATGTCCATCCACATGGACAACCTCTATCCTATGCTCCGCGCCGGTTGGGCTAATATGCCGCTGACCAAATACCTCTTGGGCGAATTGCGTAAAACCAAAGAAGAACGCTTCACTTCGCTCTTAGAGTATTATCCGGAAGCCAATCCTGACGATTGGGAACTGATTACCGCCGGTCAACGCGTACAAATCATCAAAAAAGACCCGAAAAAAGGCGGCGTACTCCAATTTGGTACCGAAATCGTCGCTCATGCCGACGGCTCGCTGGCCGCATTGCTGGGCGCGTCCCCAGGCGCATCAACCGCCGTACCTTTGATGATTAAGCTGATCAACCAATGCTTCCCAGATCATGCCGAATCATGGTCAGGCCGTCTGAAAGAATTGGTGCCCGGCTACGGTATCAAGCTGAACGACAATCCGACTTTGGCGGACGAAATCATCAGCCACAACGCGTCCGTTTTGGGCATTCATCACTAAATTGAAGCAGACACAAAGGCGGGCATTCTTGCCCGCCTTTTTTCAAACCATTAAAATAGCGGCATTCAGGCCGTCTGAAATCTAATCTGCAGCAGCATGTTGCACGATTCAAACCCGAAAATCAGCCCCAATAGAAAAACGCCATGACCGATATTCTCAACAAAATCCTTGCCACCAAAGCAGAAGAAGTGGCCGCCCAAAAAGCCGCCGTTTCCTTGGAAGACATCAAAGCCCAAGCGCAGGCTGCTGCGCCGGTTCGCAGCTTTATCGGCTCGATCCGTGAAAAACACGCGCAGAATCTACCTGCCATTATTGCCGAAGTCAAAAAAGCCAGCCCGAGCAAAGGCCTGATCCGTCCTGATTTTCATCCTGCCGAAATCGCCGTTGCCTATGAAAAAGCCGGCGCGGCCTGTTTGTCCGTGTTGACGGACGAACCTTATTTCCAAGGCTCGCCCGAGTATTTGAAACAGGCGCGTGCGGCCGTGGCGCTGCCGGTCTTGCGTAAAGACTTTATCATCGACGAATACCAAATCTATCAGGCGCGCGCGTGGGGTGCGGATGCGGTTCTTCTGATTGCCGCCGCATTGGAAGCCGGGCAGCTTGAGCGTTTTGAAGCCGTTGCCCACGAATTGGGCATGACTGTATTGTTAGAATTGCACGATGCGTCCGAGCTGGAAAAATGCCGCAACATGACCACGCCGTTGTGGGGCGTCAACAACCGCAACCTGCGTACGTTTGAAGTGACCCTGCAACAAACCCTCGACCTCTTGCCCGAATTGAACGGCAAAACCGTTGTAACCGAAAGTGGCATCCGCAACAAAGAAGACGTCGATTTCATGCGCAGCCACGGCGTGCATACTTTCCTGATCGGCGAAACCTTTATGCGTGCCGACGACATCGAAGTCGAAGTCAAAAAACTGTTTTAAACCCTAAAAAACATCAGGCCGTCTGAATTTTCAGACGGCCTGAATCCATTGGAGACGAGAAAAAATGTTTACCGTACAGCGCATTTACGCCTATCAACCCGATTCTAAACAAACCGCCGTCTTTATCGACCGCCTCTATCCGCGCGGTGTCCATAAAGAAGTTTTCGCTACGGCGCTCTGGCTGAAAGACATTACGCCCAGTGCAAACCTGCGCCGCTGGTATCACGAAAATCCGGCTGATAATTTTGACAGTTTTGTCAGCCGTTATCATGAAGAGCTGCAAGGCGATGCCGAGCAGGCCGCCATCAAGCGGCTGCTGGATTTGGAGCGGCAACACGGCAATATCCTGTTGCTGACCGCCGTCAAAGATCCCCGACATTCCCACGTCTCTGCGCTGGCTCAATTTTTGGGCACAACGTTTGAATATCGCGATTAAAAAATCAGTGTTTGAACCGGATACAAAAAGGCCGTCTGAAATCAAGGTTTCAGACGGCCTGCTATTTTCAAATCAAGAAGGATAACGGTGTGCCACCAATTTTCCGTCTATGTATTCGCCGATATAGACTTGCGAGGCTTCAAGGTGGAGGCGGTCAAGCTCTTGTTGCAGCCACTCTTCGTCACGTTTAATGATTTCGAGGATGTCGGGGTCAACTTGGCCGTCTGTAATCAACGGATAGCGCAGGCTCTCGTCGCCGTACTGGATGACGGTGAGCTGGCCGTTTTGTTCCATCACGGCGCGTTTGACGGCAGAGATTTCGTAGATGCCGGCGGCGCGGAGTTTGAACATGAGGTCGTGTGCGCTGATGCCGTTTTTCATACATTCTTCTGCTTGGACTTTGCCGTTGACGATGATCCAAACGGATTTGCCGTCAATGATGGATTTGACCCAGCGGTTGTGGTTTTTGATGAATTTCAGGCTCAAGACCAACAGCGTCCACAAAATCAGCACGAGGAAAAATTGCAACAGGCCGACGCTGTCGCTGTAAATCACGCCGCCGATGATGCCGCCGAGTACATAGTTTTGCACTTGGTCCATGGCGGAGGTCGGCGCGAGGTTACCTTTACCTAAGAGGTTAATTTGCAAAATCAAACCTAAAATACCCATCAGCAGTTTGAGGGCGAGCAGGGAGTATGCTTCCATGTGTGTATCCTGTTATTCTTTATCGATGAGTTCGATATTGTTGTTGACCAGATTGATGGGTGTCAGCGTGTAGGCGGAGAAGTCTTGATTGAAATGAACTTCGTAATATTGGCTTTTGATGCCGACAATCATGCCGTTGGACAGACGCGTGCTGTTGACGATGATGTCTTGTTTTTCAACCTTTTGGTTTTCGATCAAGGCATCGAGAAAGCCAACCATGCGCGAAGTGTCGGCGGCGAAGTTTTGACGTTCGCTGTACGAAAGATATTGCGTGCCGCAGATGAGGATGAGCAGTAACAGCGCAATAATGCTCAGGTCGCGGTATTTGGTGTCCATGCGGTGGCGCAGGTATTGCGATACGGAGAGCAGGAGGATGACGAGGGCGGCGAAAATCAGGATATATTTCAAGTAGTCGTGGAAATACATATGATTTTCAAGATAAAAGTGAGAAAAGAATTTCATGGTATTTGATAAATTTGGGAAGGGTAATAAGGCCGTCTGAAACTTAAATTTCAGACGGCCTCGTCTATTAAACAAGGATGTTGCGTTAAGTTTTCAAAATAGGGTGTTTTTAAAGCGGTATCAGTTGATAAATCCGTCGTCTTTCATTTTCTTTTCGGATATGTATTTAATTGTACATTCATACACATATATATTTTTGATAGGTATTGGGTAGTATCACGGCAAGATCTTCCAGTGTCCAATTTCTATTGGACTGAAAGGTGGGAGAGTTTAATTCTTGCTGTTCGATTTTTTGCCACTCTGTGTTGGCTTTTGGGGCGAATTCTTTGGTAGTTTTTTCGAATGCGCGAATACCGATGCGGTTTCTCTTGCTGTATATTCTGCCTGCCAAGTAACGTTGTTCAGGAAACTCATGCTCATGCCCCTTCAAGTTACCACTGCAATAGTTTTGAGTAGCTTCGGTATCAGCCAGCCGATCGGCATCATGTAAAACAGCAAGATAGTGGCTTTTACCTTGCAAAATCAGCCAAGCTGCAAAGCCATAAGTATTGTATTTATGCTTACCACCGTACACCAAAGATAGCGCAGACCAAATTAATCTATTGGGACTGGCAATAATTGTGCATTCGTACATCTTAAAGAAATAATCGAAATATAATAAATCCTCATCTGGTAAAGATTCCAATAACTGATTCAAGTTTTGGTTGAATTCCCCAATATTGCGAGATTCAGGACGTGCTTGATCAATGATGTTCCAAAAATCGTTGATTGTCATGGCTCCAATCTTCCGAATAATCCGAGACAGGCATAGACGCCGAGTTTAAACACATTCTTTTTCCAAAATGACGACGTAGGCTTCACGCACGAAAAACAGCAGCATTCGGCGTTGGTCTTTTTCCATGGTAACAACCTTCCAGCCTTGTGAAGCGTGGCTGTTGAGGAAATCGCTGAATTTGACCGGATTGATTTTGGCGCTGCCGAAAATCAAGCTGGAAAGCAGGTTCTCTTGATAAATGACGGCTTTATATTCTTTCATTTTATTCCTTTATAAAATAAGGGGGCCTTAAAGACCCCCCATGATTCTACTCCTTATTATTCAACTGCGGTAATACGGAACCTTCGCCCAAGGACAACAAACCGCTTTGCGAGTAAATACCCAGTTTTGCGCGGGTGTCGGTGATGTCGAGGTTGCGCATGGTCAGTTGGCCGATGCGGTCGAGCGGGGTGAACGCGGCGTCTTCGACTTTTTCCATGCTCAGGCGTTCCGGTTGGTAGGTCAGGTTAGGCGATTCGGTGTTCAGAATCGAGTAGTCGTTGCCGCGACGCAGTTCGAGGGTGACTTCGCCGGTAATGGCTTTGGCAACCCAGCGTTGGGCGGTTTCGCGCAACATGAGGGCTTGGCTGTCAAACCAGCGGCCTTGGTAGAGCAGGCGGCCGAGGCGCAGGCCGTTGATGCGGTATTGTTCGATGGTGTCTTCGTTGTGGATGCCGGTTACCAAGCGTTCGTAGGCGATGTGGAACAATGCCATGCCCGGGGCTTCGTAGATACCGCGTGATTTGGCTTCGATGATGCGGTTTTCGATTTGGTCGCTCATGCCCAAGCCGTGACGGCCGCCGATGCGGTTGGCTTCGAGGAAGAGTTCGACAGGATCGGCGTATTCTTTGCCGTTTAATGCAACCGGCACGCCTTCTTCAAAGCGTACGCTGACTTCTTCGGGTTTGACTTCGACATTTTCGTCCCAGAAGGCGACGCCCATGATGGGCTTAACGATTTTGATGCCGCTGTTGAGGAATTCCAAGTCTTTGGCTTCGTGGGTGGCGCCCAGCATGTTGGAGTCGGTAGAGTAGGCTTTTTCAACCGACATTTTGTAGTTGAAACCGTTGGCAATCAGAAATTCGCTCATTTCATGACGGCCGCCGAGTTCGTCGATAAATTGTTGGTCGAGCCAGGGTTTGTAGATTTTCAGCGCGGGATTGGTCAACAGGCCGTAGCGGTAGAAACGCTCGATGTCGTTGCCTTTGTAGGTGCTGCCGTCGCCCCAGATATTCACATCGTCTTCTTTCATGGCGGAAACGAGCATGGTGCCGGTAACGGCGCGGCCCAAAGGCGTGGTGTTGAAGTAGGCGATGCCGCCGGTGGAAACGTGGAACGCGCCGCATTGGATGGCGGCAATGCCTTCATGTGCCAACTGCGCGCGGCAGTCGATTAAGCGGGCGTTTTCCGCACCGTATTCCATCGCTTTTTTAGGAATGGCGTTGTAATCGTCTTCGTCAGGTTGGCCGAGGTTGGCGGTGTAGGCGTAAGGCAGCGCGCCTTTGAGTTTCATCCACAACAGTGCGGCAGAGGTATCAAGACCGCCGGAGAAGGCGATGCCGACTTTTTGACCGATGGGGAGATTTTGTAAAATGGTATGGTTTTGGCTCATTGGGATTTCTCCAGACTTGAAAAGTTGAAATCATTATCTTATAAATAGATGAGATAATCTAGTTTGATGCCGCCTGAAAAAGCATTCAGGTTTTCAGACGGCATTTGTCCGCAATTATTGAGACGCTATCCGTAGCTGAATACAATGAAGCATACTGCCCAAACCGAAGCAGCTGCCAAAGGCCACAACAAGTAGCCTTTTTGCCCAGTCAAACGCCACATTTCATCTGCATTGGTTGCAACAAAAAACAACCACAAAAAACCAAGAAAAATATCCGTAGAGACTGCCAGTGAAAAAATCATACGGTTTGCAGGTAAGAAGCTGAATGCGTTCAGAACAACCCATTGTATAAAAAATGTGGAAAGCGTAGCATATTTGGCGCGAAAATTGACTGCACGTTTGTCTTGATGAATTTTACGGCGAATAATCAAATACTGAACAATCAGTACAAACGCACACACAAAAAGGCTGATAATGAACATGAAAAACGCAACAATGCCGATTGCAAACATGAGTCTCTCCTATCCGTTGCACCTATACCATAGCCAAGTGATGGCACCGAGTGCTTCGCTTTCGTTCCATTGTTCATTGGGGTAGAGTTTAGGGGAGATGATGTTTAGGGTTGTGATGGTGGGCATAGTTTAGAGGGGGGGTAAAACAAAAAAGGTAAGTGTAAGTGGTTTTAAGGCTGCCTGAAAGCGGATTAACAGCGAAAAAGAGAACGCGTGAGTGCGAGCACCCACGCTTGCTATCAGACAGACTGGCTACGCTGGCTATGCTTGTTATATATCTATATGGTTATATAGATATATAATTTTTTCACTCCATTCATTTGATTGTAGGGTATCTGTATCTTCAGCAATATACAAACCAATATCTTTTGACCAGAATGCATAAGTTTGTTGAATTATATCTATATTCTTCAGATAATTAAAATCTGAGAAAGCACCATCAAACATGCATATTATAGCTATTGGATTAAGCTGATTGATATTTAGTATTTCATCTTTAATTACATTAAATAAATCAATATTTTTGGAATATAAAAAATAAGATTCTGTTAAAAAAATATCATATTTCCACTCATTATTTTCAAGAATATATTTTTCAGATTTAATGCAACGTGATCTAGATTCCCATTGCTTTATATTTTCATGATTTCTGTCTTCTTTTAAAAAAATACCATAACACAATATAGAAAACTGGTCAGTACCACAATTTTTTAAAAAATCTATTATTTTCATTTAGTTACCACTAATTAGGTTTAATTGATTATTATCTGGTATAAAGCTTGCAATGACTTTATCCTTATACGGCCCATCTTTTGCAACAACAATAACAACGTATTTCCCATTTGATTTACCTAATAAGCAATATTGGAACAGTAATCATGGGAAATCATGAATAGCCTTTAGGCAGAAGGAAAGATTATGAAAGACCGACAGCATTTGTTCAACCTTATCATCATCGGCGACGAAATCTTACACGGCAGCCGCCAAGACAAGCATTTCGCCTTTTTTAAATCTTTCTTGGAATCGCACGGGCTGAAACTCAATCAGGTGCAATATCTGCCTGACGAACCCGAATTGCTGGTCAAACAGCTGCGCCGCAGTTTTTCAGACGGCCTGCCGACTTTCGTTACCGGCGGCATCGGCTCTACGCCTGACGACCACACCCGCCAAGCTGCCGCCTCTGCTTTGGATTTGCCCGTCGTCCGTCATCCCGAAGCCGCCAAGTTTATCGAAGGCGTAACCCTGAAACGCGGCGAGCCGCTCGATTCGCCGGAACACGCCCAGCGTCTGAAAATGGCGGATTTTCCCGAAGGCGCGGAATTGGTGCCCAACCCGTTTAACAACATCGCAGGATTTTCCATCCACGAGCATTATTTCTTCCCCGGCTTCCCCGTGATGGCGCACCCGATGGCCGAATGGGTATTGGAAACTTATTACGCCGACCGCTTCAACCAAACCGAACGCGGCAGCCGCAGCGTGTATGTGTTCGACCAACCCGAGTCGCGCATTACGCCGATTATGGAACATCTTGAACATACCTACGCCGGTATCCGTTCGTACAGCCTGCCCACCGTGGGCCGTACCGATTCAGACGGCCGTTATATTCCGCCGCATATCGAGTTCGGCATCAAAGCGGAAGGCGAGGCCTGCCGCTTGCTGGATGCGGCGTGGGCAGATGCGTTGCAGGGTTTGCAGGCGATTGGCGCGACTTTGAAAGAAACGGTGGAATAATGCACTTGTCTCCGGCCCAAGCCAAACGTGCACTGGCTTTCGCTTCTTTGCTGTTTTTACCGCCGACTCTCGTTATCGGCATTTGGCTGGCGCAATATGGCGGCTTCGCTTTCGAGCCGCCGCTGATGCACGCCGTCCATGCCCACGCGGGCACATGGTTTGACCCGATTGCCACCGTGTTGCACTATCTGGGCAAAACCGCGATTGCCGTGCCGCTGATCGGCGCAGTTGCCGCCGCCCTGTATTTCGCCGATAAGAAGCGCGAAGCACTGTTTTGCGTGTTGGCGGCATTGGTGCCGACTTTGAACATGCTGATTGTGAAGGTATGGTTTGCCCGCGAACGCCCGCTGCTTTGGCCGCGCCTGATTGAAGAGAGCAATTTTTCCTTCCCCAGCGGCCACAGTACGTTTTCCGCCGCCATTGCCGTCATGCTGATATTGCTTTGCCGCCGCACGCGCTACCGCCGCGCCGCTTGGATAGGCGGTATTTCCTTTGCCCTGTTGACCGGGTTTTCACGCATTTATTTGGGCGTGCATTATCCCACCGACGTTTGGGCAGGCTGGACAAACGGCACGCTGACGGCCTTGCTGGTGTATATGCTCATCTTCAGGCCGTCTGAAAAACAGAAGAAATAAACCATGAATACACGTTCACCCAACACGCCTTATTGGCTCAGAAACGGCCATGCCGACACTCTGTTTGCCAAGTTGCTGCAAGGCAAGGCGCCCGACTACCGCCGCGAGCTTCTGCCCGACAGTACCGGCAAAACCCAAGTTGC
This sequence comes from Neisseria sp. HMSC061H08, assembly GCF_001836795.1. Lineage (NCBI taxonomy): Bacteria > Pseudomonadati > Pseudomonadota > Betaproteobacteria > Neisseriales > Neisseriaceae > Neisseria > Neisseria sp. HMSC061H08. Next base: position 67,446 of record NZ_KV830559.1, read on the forward strand.
CTACGATTTTGTCGACAGCACCGACCCCGATGCGCCACTGGTGGTTTTGTTCCACGGACTGGAAGGCAGCAGTGAGAGCCATTACGCGGTCGAGTTGATGAAAGCCGTACAGCAGCGCGGTTGGAACGGCGTGGTCGCCCATTTCCGCAGTTGCGGCGGCATCGCAAACACCGCGCCCGTGTTCTACCACCTCGGCGATACGCCCGAAATCGCCTTTATGCTCAACACGCTGGCCCGACGCTATTCAACCATTTACGCCGTCGGCGTTTCTTTGGGGGGCAATGCCTTGGCCAAATATTTGGGTGAGCAGGGCAGCAATGCCGTTCCGCGCGCTTCTGCCGTCGTTTCCTCACCGGTTGATGCCGTGGCGGCCGGTACGCGTTTTGATCAGGGCATAACGCGACTGATTTACACGCGTTATTTTTTGAATTCGCTGCTGCCGAAAGCCCAAGCGATTCCCCGGTTTCAGACGGCCTTGAGCCGGCAAAACTGCAAAACGCTTGGCGATTTTGACGACCGCTTTACCGCGCCGCTTCACGGTTTTGCCGACCGCCACGATTACTACCGCCGCAATTCCTGCAAACCGTTTCTGAAAGGCGTGGATACGCCGTTGCTGTTGCTTAATGCCGTCAATGACCCCTTCCTGCCGCCTGAAGCCCTGCCGACGGGGCGGGACGTGTCCTCGACCGTTACGCTGCTGCAACCGGCATATGGCGGTCATGTCGGCTTTGTCAGCCGCGATCGGGGCCGTCTGAATCTGCAATGGCTGCCGCAAACGGTGTTGGACTATTTCAAACAGTATCAGCCGTAAAGGAGAAAGGGCATGTATGCGACACGCCCTTAGAGTGTAGAAAGTAAAAAGGCCGTCTGAAAACAAGTTTCAGACGGCCTTTTGAATGGCTTGATTATTTGCCTTTGTTGTCGGCTTTGGCTTCTTTTTTCAGAGAAGCATACAACTCAGGGTCGCGGTTTTTCAGCAGGGACGCAACGGCCAAGTCATCACGGTTGACTTTAGCCAAATCGACGCGCTCGATGTGTACCAAACGCAGCAATTCGCGTACAGGTTTAGGCATATTGCGGCCGGATTCGTAACGGGAACCACCGGATTGAGTCACACCGATGCGGCTCCAGAAGTCCATTTGGTTCAGGCCGAGTTTTTTACGGATATCGCGGATGTTTTCAATTTTTTCGAACGATTTCATGAATCTTCCTTATTGTGGTATTTGTTGCATGCCTCTAGGCATAAAAATGGGTCTGCAAGAATGCCGGCATCCCTTTTCCTGTAGGCTTTTGGGGTGATATGTGGGCGTATTGCAAATGACTGATCTAGATAATTAGACAGTATATTCGAAAGAAGTTTGCCGCTGTTTGCCATAATTTGTGTAAATATTTCTTAATTCATTATTTCAGTAAAATTTTGTTATATAAATCATTAAATTATGCGGTTATCTTAGATATGGCATAAGCAAATTTTTACATAATTAAACAATTCAATATGGGTAAAAACTTAATTTCGAGTTTTTATTCGGTTTTCTGGATTGAGAATGCGAATAAATTTTAGGCCGTCTGAATCTATGTTTTCAGACGGCCTGAAGGTTTTTTCAAGGTTAAGGCTTACCGCTGGCAGGGCTGACGGTGAGGATTTCGTAGCCGGTTTCGGTAACCAAAACTTCGTGTTCCCATTGGGCGGAGAGGGAGCGGTCTTTGGTGACCACTGTCCAACCGTCGTTCAGGATGCGCAGATGGCGTTTGCCTTGGTTGATCATCGGCTCGATGGTGAAAATCATGCCCGGTTTGAGGACGAGGCCCTCACCTTTGCGGCCGTAGTGGACCACTTGCGGCGCTTCGTGGAAACCGCGGCCGATGCCGTGTCCGCAGAATTCTTGTACTACGGAGTAGCCGGCATTTTCGGCAACCTGTTGGCAGGCATAGCCGACATCGCCGAGGGTGGCGCCGGGTTTGACCGCTTCGATACCCGCCATCATGGAGGCGTGGGTTACATCAATCAGGCGTTGGGCAATCGGGGAGACTTTGCCGACTGTAAACATACGGCTGGAGTCGCCGTGGAAGCCGTCTTTTTTAATGGTCAGGTCGATGTTGACGATGTCGCCTTCTTTCAGCGGCTTGTCATCGGGAATGCCGTGGCAGATAACGTGGTTGACGGAGGTACAGCAGGATTTCGGGTAGGGCGGGTTGCCGTAGTTGAGGGGGGCGGGATAACCGCCTTGAACATTGACGTGGTAGTCGTAAACGAGTTTGTCGATTTCGTTGGTGGTGACGCCGGGTTTGACGAATTGGCCGATGTAGTCGAGGGCTTCAGCGACCAAGCGGCCGAGTTCGCGCATTTTTTCGATTTCTTCGGGGGTTTTGATGATGACTTTGTCCATGAGGTTTCCTTCTTGTTTCAGACGGCATGGGAGCCGTCTGAACGGGACGGGTGTGCCGTCTGTTTAAAACAGGTTGTCGAGATTGTCTTTATTGCGCGGTTTGGTTTGTGGTTTGGCCTCAGGCTCGGCTTTGGGAGTCGGTTTGGACTCGGGGGCTTTGGCTTTTGCCGGTTTGTTTTCTGCTGCTTGTGCGGCTGGTTTGCTGTCTGCGGCTTTGTTTGCTACCGGCTGGCTGTCTGCTTGAGGTGTGTTTTGAGCGGCAGGGCTGCTGTTGTCGGATTGTGTTTTTTCTGATTTGTCGGTTTCGGCGCGTTTGTTTTCTGTGCGTTTGCCGCGGTGTGCGGCAGGACGGTCGTTTTTTGCACCTTCTTCGGCTTTGTCGCTTTTTTCGGTTTGGGGAACAACCGGGTTGCCGGAAGCGGTTTTTTCGTCGCCTTCTTGGGCGGGTTGGACGGTTTCAAGTTCGACTGTGCCGTTGGGACGCCAAACTTCAATGCGTGTGTCGTTTTGTTCGGCCGGATTTTTTGCAGGCAGGTCGGTTTTGCCGGAGTTTAGGGTGCTGAATACGCCGGCGACAAGGGCGGCGACGGCGACGAAGCTGACAAGGAAGAATGCGCGAATTAAGTGTTTGGGTTTAAGTTGGAAAGGGGCTTTATTATTTTTTGACATGATGGGTCAGGTAATAGTTGGTGGGATGGCCGTCTGAATGTTCAGACGGCCCTGAATTGCCTGTGAATCAGTTGGCAACGTAGTTTTGATAGAGGGTAACGACTTTTTGTACGCCGACGGTCGTGCTGACTTTTTGGGTCACGCGGGCTTGTTCGTCGGGCGTGAGGATGCCCATGACATAGGTCACGTTGCCGTAAGTTACGATTTTGACACGCGCCTGGGTGGCCGGGCTGAGGCCCAACAGGGCGGCGCGGACTTTAGATGTGCCCCAGGTGTCGTTGGTCACGTCGCCGAGCGAACGCGCTTGCGAGGCGACGGTAATGTAGTTGTACACGCCTTCTGCGGCTTGTTCGGAACGGGCGATGCGTTCGACAAATTGTTTTTCGCCTTCGGTGGCCACTTGGCCGAGCAGGAGCAGGTGGCGGTTGTAGCCGACAACGTTCAGTTTGGGCTTGTAGCCTTCGACTTGGTTGTTTTGGCGCAGGTAGGAGCGTGCGGTGGTTTCGACGCGCAGGGCCATAACGTTGTCGTCGGTTTGCGCGCCTGTGGTGCGGCGGTCGACGGCGGATTTGGTGCCGACGGCTGCACCGCCGATCAGTGCGCCGACGCAGCCGCTCAGACTCAGGCTCAAGAGGGTCGCTGTCAGAACGGGGAGGGCGTAGCGTTTGATATTCTTCATATCCTTTTCCTTGGGTATGGACGGTTGGGCGTTCAGACGGCCTTTAAGGGATAGGCCGTCTGAAAAGAAAGGGTTACATGCCTTCAAGCAGGACGGAGTCGATGCAGTCGCACATGGCGTGAATCAGCAAAATATGGTTTTCCTGAATGCGGGCAGTGCGGGGATAAGGGACGTTGAGCAAAACGTCGGTATCTTTGAGCATAGCGGCGATTTTGCCGCCGTCGCGTCCGGTCATGGCGATGACGTGCATGTCGCGTTCGTGTGCCGCTTTGATGGCTTCGATGACGTTGGCGGAATTGCCGGAGGTGGAGATGCCGACCAATACGTCGCCGGCACGTCCGAGCGCGCGCACTTGTTTGCTGAATACGTGGTCGAAACCATAGTCGTTGCCGATGGCGGTCAGGGCGGAAGTGTCCGTCGTCAGCGCGACAGCAGCCAATTCCATGCGCTCTTTTTCAAAACGGCCGGTCATTTCGGCAGCGAAGTGTTGCGCGTCGGCAGCCGAACCGCCGTTGCCGCAGGCCAGGATTTTGCCGTCGTTCATCAGGCATTGCAGCATCAGCTCGGCGGCCTGTGCGGTCGGCTCGACCAGTACTTTTTCAGCTTCCTGCTTGGCGCGGATGCTCTCGGCAAAATGTGCGGAAACGCGTTCTTGTAATGTTGTCATGAGGTTAACCTGTAATATTTTGAATCCATTCGGGTTGGCCGTCGCCCTCGATCAGTACCGCATCCAGGCGGCAGGGCGCATGGTTTAACCCGTGCTTTTGCAGATAATACTCTACACTTCGTTGCAATTTCAATAATTTGGACGGCGAGATGCTGTATGCGGCACCACCGAAACCTCGGTTTTTGCGGTATTTTACTTCAACAAACACAATCGTACCGCCGTTTTTGACGATTAAATCGATTTCGCCGTAGGCGCAATGCCAGTTCCGCGCCAGCAGCGAGCAGCCTTTGTCCAGCAGGAATGCCAGCGCCGTATCTTCGGCCGCCGCCCCCTGTTTGTGGTTTAAGCGCATGAAAAGTTTACCCGTTATATAATCATTGTTTTTAAAGAGACGCCGTTTCAGACGGCCTTGAATCTATGTACACAAAACACCTGCAAAAAGCCGTCGACAGCATCGAAAAACAGACATTATACGTTGTCGCAACACCCATCGGCAATTTAGCCGACATAACGCTGCGCGCGCTGGCCGTGCTGCAAAAGGCCGACATTATCTGCGCCGAGGATACCCGTGTTACCGCCCAGCTTTTGAGTGCGTACGGTATTCAGGGCAAACTCGTGAGCGTGCGCGAACACAACGAGCAGCAAATGGCCGATAAAATCATCGCCTATCTTTCAGACGGCCTGAGCGTTGCCCAAGTTTCCGATGCGGGTACGCCTGCTGTTTGCGATCCCGGTGCGAAACTTGCCGCCCGCGTGCGCGAAGCCGGATTTAAAGTGGTGCCTGTGGTCGGCGCAAGCGCGGTCATGGGGGCATTGAGCGTGGCCGGTGTGACGGAATCCGATTTTTACTTCAACGGTTTCTTGCCGCCTAAGGCCGGCGAACGCCAAAAGCTGCTGGCCAAATGGGCGGAAGCCGATTTTCCGATTGTGATGTTTGAAACGCCGCACCGTATCGAAGCAAGCCTTGCAGATATGGCCGCGCAGTTCCCCGAACGCCGTTTGACATTGGCGCGCGAAATCACCAAAACGTTTGAAACCTTCCTCAGCGGCACGGTTGCCGAAATCCAAGCCGCCCTCAAAAACGACAGTAACCAAACGCGTGGCGAGATGGTGCTGGTGTTGCACCCTGCCGTGAAAGAGAAACACAGCGATTTGCCCGAGGCGGCGCAAAATACCATAAAAATCCTTGCGGCCGAGTTGCCGACCAAACAAGCAGCCGAGCTTGCCGCCAAGATTACCGGCGAAAGCAAAAAAACCTTGTACGATTTAGCGTTGGAGTGGAAACGGATTTCAGACGACGCTTGAGGTCTTGTAGGCTTATTTCTCTCAACCTGTGGTGTAAACAACGCGACGATTTCCTACAGGTAAGGCTGGGTATTGTTCGTTATCCGTTTGCCGGTTCTACAGGCTTTATATAGGTAAAGTTCTGTTTGCCGCATTGCTCCCCCCCCCCCCTTGTAATTTACAATGACACTGCATACAACTAGTATGTTCTTAAATCTTTCAATCTACGGGAGTGGACTTATGAAACAAAACATCATCGTTGCCTTATTCGACATCTCCAGCGAAGCTTATCAAGCCTTTTCTGAATTGAAAGCTTACTCGCAGATAACAGATGCTTTGGTGGCACAAGCCGTTTTGGTTAAAAAGGAAAATGGTCTGATTATCCCAGCAGAAAGCACCGACTTTACCGCCAATACGGTCGAAGGCACATGGACGGGCGGCCTCATTGGTTCGCTGGTCGGCATCCTCGGCGGTCCTATCGGTGTTCTGTTGGGTGGAGCTACTGGCGCACTCATCGGCAGTGATGTAGGCACTGCCCAAACATTGGGAGAGGGGGCGTTGCTGGAAAATACAGCCAAAAAACTGGATAACGGCAGTACTGCAATCATTATTTTGGCGCAAGAATCCGACGAGGCTGTATTGGATGCTTTCTTCCACCGTTTCAAAACCGTTATTCTCCGGCAAGATGCAGCCGTTGCCCAACAGGACGTATTGGCAGCAATAGAAGCGCAGGAAGAAGTGGCACGTCAGGCACACGAAGCTTGGAAAAAACAGCGCAAAGCCGAACGCAAAGAGAAAGTGGAAGCCTTCAAGGCCGACATCAAACAAAAATTCGACGAATTGGCAGCCAAGTTGAAATAACACTGCCACCAACCCAAGGTATGTAACCGCTCAAATTTTCCGTTTCGGATGCATGCCAAACCGGTTTGAGGCTACCTGAAAATCTATTTTTCAGGTAGCCTCTCCCTTTTTCATGCCCCGAGACCTTTGCAAAGGTCTCAACCTATGTTATTGCGAAGGTCTCGGCCTTTTTATAATTGGATTTTAGATTGATCCAATAGGTTCAATACGCTTCTAAGTTTGCATTTCAGACGGCCTCAATGTTTGGCAAACCTGCTTTAACGCTGCCATACGTTGCGCAAATATTCGATGCAGTCGGTCAGGGCGTAAAACGGGGCGTTGCCGTGATTGGCGTTGGGGTAGAGGGTAAAGCGGACATCCGCGCCGAGGTGGTGCAAAGTGCCGGCAAGAATTTTGGCTTGTGCAACCATGCCGCGGCTGGTTTGGTCGGGACGGTTGTTTCTGCCTTCATGTTCGCCTGCGCCAAGGCGGATGCCGATTCCTTGCGGCAAAGCGTCGGGCAGCCAATCGAGTACGCGGCGGTCTTGCCACCAGATAGACGGTGAAACCAGCAAATAATGGCGGAATCGTTCGGGACGGGTGAACAGGGAATAGAGGCCGTACAGTGCGCCGAACGAATGGCCGAAGACGGCTTGGTTTTGGGTATCGATGCGGTATTTGCTGTTGAGCAGAGCGGAGAGTTCGTCATCGATAAAGCGGCTGAAGCGGTCGGCTTGGCCGTATTGTTTGCGTTCGGATTCGGGCGCGTTGTCGGGCAGCGGCGGCGTGTAGTCGAGGGCGCGTTGGCTTAGGTCGCGGATGTTGCCGCCGGTGTAGCCGATACCGACAATCAGACAGGCGGCATGGCTTTTGGTGATGGGGTTGATGAGCAGGGATTGCGCCATATTGAGGATGGCGGGGAAAAAGGCATCCCCGTCAAGGATATACAGTACGGGATAGCCGCCTGCCGGACGCTCGCCGAGTGTCGCGGCTTGAATGCGGTAGGTGCGGCCGGTGTGGGTAGAGATAACGGAGGTTTCTTCGGCTTGCAGCAGGGTGGCGGTTTGCCAGTTGGGACGGATGGGCATGATGGGGTGCTTTAATCAATGGGTTGCTTAAGTAAAAGGAGAGAAGGCCGTCTGAACAATGGATTTCAGACGGCCTTATTGTACGGATTTCTGCCTTTTTAACAATACGCGCGATTAGCGTACGTCAACGTATGAGCTGCTGTGCAGTTCGCGCAGGAGGTTGGTGGTCGCCTGTTGTGCTTTTTGTTGGGACAGGTATTGGCGGACGGCGTTTTGTTGGCGCTCTTCAGGCGTACCTGCTTCGCGGACGTCATTCAGCTTGATGATGTGCCAGCCGAATTGTGTGCGGACAGGGGCGCTGATTTGTCCGGGTTTGAGTTTGTGGACGGCTTCTTCAAACGGGGCAACCATCATGCCGTCGGCAAACCAGCCCAAATCGCCGCCATTGCCGGCGCTGCTGTCTTGCGAGTATTGGCGTGCCAAGCCGCCGAAATCTGCGCCGCTGCGGGCTTGTGAGTAGATTTTGCGGATAGTGCTTTCTGCGCCGACGGCGGCATTGTCGTTGTCGGCTTTAATGAGGATGTGTTGGGCATGATATTGGCGCACAGGGTCTGCTTCAGGCAGGGTCACGCCTTGTTGTTTGGCCTGCTCGATGTAGCGTGCCACTTCGGAGTCGCTGACGCGGCTGTTTTGCATGATGGCCTGTTGGCGCACTTTTTCAACAATAATGCTGTCGGCGATGTCTTGACGGACGGCGGCAGACGGGTTTTTGATGTTGGGGTTGTGCGCGATAACGGCTTCGATTTCGCTATCGGTCGCTTGGATGTTGCGGCGTTTGCCTGCTTGGAGGATCAGGGATTGGTTGATCATTTGTGCCAAAACCTGTTGGCGCAGCTCATTGGCATCCATTTGTGTGCCTTTAGGCAGGGTTTGACGCGCTTGCGCTACGGCTTGCGCTACTTGGCGGTGGGTAATGACTTCGTTGTCGACAACCGCGGCAATGCCGTCTGAAAGATGTACGCCGCTTTGTACGGCAGGCATGGTAGTGGCGCTGACGACTGGAGTTTTGTTGGCACGCGCTTTGGTCGCTTTGGCTTTAGGAGCGGCGTGTGCGCCTACTGCGAGAGTGAGTGCGGCGACGAGAATCAGGGGTTTGAAGTTCATTGTTTGACTACCTCGTTGGTTTTGCTGTAACCGGGGATGGCTAAGCGGAGTTTTTCGAATGGGTTGTTGCCGATATTGCTCAAGTCTTTGAGTTGGAGGTTGAAGAATACGGCGTTTTTGTGGCTGTTTTCGCCGGTAACATAGCGTTGGCCGACCAAGCTTGCGCTCCAGCAGCCGCAGTTGCTTTTGTATTCTGCACCGATGAGCATTTCCAGCGGTTTTTTGGCTTCGATTTCATAGTTGTAACGGGCAACGGCATACAGGTTTTTACTCAACGGCCATTGGGCGGCAAGGTCGATTTGGCTAAGCCTGTCATAGAAATAGTCGCCGTCGGATTGCAGATAGATGCGCTCGTTGCGTCCGTATTTGTAGCGCGCGCTTAAGACTTTGCCGGGTTCGGGGTTATAGGCAATCTCTGCGGCGTAGCTTTCAGCACGGCTTTGGTTTTGGTTGTAGTGGATGTCCAAGTCGATGCGGATGCTCGGGGTAATGTTACCGTGTGCAAAAGCTACCCAGTCGGATTGGCTGCGCGGATAATTGCTGACGTTGCCGTCAGGCAGGACGTTGTCTTTTTTGAAATAAAACTTCTGGCCGATACCTGCACGGAAGAGTTCCGCACCGGTGTTGGGGTTGAGGATACGGCTTTGTGTGGCCAGCGTCAGGCTGTTGGCCGAATTGATGCGGTCGTTGCCCGAATACAGGTTTTCGCGGAACAGCTGCGAATAGGTAAAGCTGTTTTCGGAGCTGTCGAAATTAGGCAGGTCGTTTTGGGACTTGGTTGGAATGTAGTTGTAAAACAGGCGCGGTTCAAGCGTTTGCAGGTATTCCCCGCCGAAGAGCCGGGCCCTGCGCTCGAAAGTCAGGCCGCTGTCGACGTTGATAATCGGCAGGACACGGCTGACATTGCGGCCGCTTTGACCGTTGAAGCTGTTGAGGCTGTAATAAGTGGCATGTACGCCGACTTTAGGCCGGATGTAGCCCCATTGGTTATGGAAATCCCATTTGACGCTCGGGTAGAGTACCACGCGGCTGCCGTCTTGCTTGGTATCGTGGTCAAAACGGGTAAATTGGCCGAACACGTTGAGTTGCGCTTTGCCGAGATGGCTTTGCCAACGGCCGGTCAGACGGGGCATGATGGCATAAGGTTCGTCTTTATAGCCGTCTTGGTTGGCCAGCGTTTGGTATTTTTGTACGCGCAACGAGCCGTCAAAGCTGCCGCCCAACAATTTGTCGCTGTAATTGAGCCATGCCTGACGGTCGAGGTTGACGTTGCGTGCGATGTCTTCACGGCCGTAGAAGTCGCGGTAGTAATCGTCGTCGGAAACTTGGTTGTAGTTGATGCCGCCGCTGATTTTGCTGTTCAGCTGCTGCTGGTGTTTCCATTTGAACTGGTAGCGGTTGTTGTGGACGCTTTTTTGGTCGTTGGGCATCCAGTCGCCATCGACTTCGCCGCTGTAATTTGGTTGCAGATAACGCACTTGGCCGCCCAATTGCACGCCGCGTTTACTGATGATGCCCGGGCGGATGGTGGCATCCAAATTCGGCGCAAGGTTGAAGTAGTAGGGCAGGCTCAGCTCAAGGCCGTCTGAACCGGTGGCAATGGTCGGAACGAGCAGGCCGCTTTTGCGGTTGCCGTTGATGGGGAAGTCTGCCCAAGGCGTGTAGAGGACGGGTACGCCGCCGAATACCAGCGAAGCGTGTTTGGCCACGCCGATGCCTGTCGATTCATCGGCTTCGATGCTTTGCGCTTGGATATACCAGCTGGCATCGCCGGGCGAACAGGTGTTGAATTTGGTATTGATGAGTTTGTAGAGGCCTTTGCCTTTGAGTTCGGCTTTTTCGCTGACACTTTGAAGGCGGCGGCCGCCTTGCTCGGTATTGAGGCGCACGGCAGTGCCGGAACCAGTTTGGTTTTTGAGGTTGTAAACCAATTGGTCGCCGGATACGGTCGAACCGTTTTGATACAGGGTAAAGCGGTCGCCGGCGGTAACGGTATCGGCGGCTTGGTCGTATTGCGCCCAATCGGCGTTGAGAACATCGGCATTGCGCTCGACAATGACGTCGCCTTCGGCACGGACGCCGACTTGGGTCTGGCCTTCTATTTTATCGGCGTTGATGCGGGTGTAATCGGCAGGCAGGGCAGGTTCGCCGCTGCGTTTGATTTCGGCGGTTTCGGCCGGCTTGGCATCTTCGTGGTCGCAAAACAGGCAAGTGCTGCCCAAAGAAAGCGGATCGGCTTCGCTTTGGCCGGTTTTTGCCGGTTTGGATTCGGCGGCGTGGGCAGGGGTATAGTCTTCCGCCTGCGGAACAGAAGCATCTTCCGCGCGCACGGCTGTTGCGCCAAAGCCCATAATTAAGGCGAGTACCAAGGGTTTGAGTGAAAATAAACGAGCCAAAATCGCCCCTTAAATCGGTTTGCCAGTTAGAATAGCGGTTATTGTAACCTGAAATTCTGCGATACCGCTATGCAACGACAAACCGAATTACAAAACTGGCTGGAGTCTGTTTACCCGAACCAGCCGTTTGAATTGAGCTTTGCGGCAGCCGATGCCGACTTCCGCCGTTATTTCCGTGCGACGTTTTCAGACGGCCAAACCGTCATCTGTATGGACGCGCCTCCTGAGAAGATGAGTGTTGCGCCTTATTTGAAAGTGCAAAAACTGTTTAATATGGTTAATGTGCCGCAAGTGCTTCATGTGGATGAAGCGTTGGGCTTTATGGTGTTGAACGATTTGGGCAACACCACATTCCTGACCGCCATGAATCAGGAAAACAGCGAAACCGCCCACAAAGCCCTGCTGCTCGAAGCCATCGACGAACTGATCGAGCTGCAAAAAGCCAGCCAACCCGACAAACTGCCGGAATACGACCGCGAAGTCATGTTGCGCGAGATTAATTTGTTCCCCGAATGGTTTGTGGCCAAAGAATTGGGCCGCGAGCTGACCTTCAAGCAACGCCAGTTGTGGCAGCAAACCGTCGATACGCTGCTGCCGCCCCTGTTGGCGCAGCCCAAAGTGTATGTCCACCGCGACTTTATCGTCCGCAACCTGATGCTGGCAAAAGGCCGCCCGGGCGTGTTGGACTTCCAAGACGCGCTTTACGGCCCGATTTCCTATGATTTGGTGTCGCTGTTGCGCGATGCGTTTATCGAATGGGAAGAAGAATTTGTATTGGACTTGGTCATCCGTTACTGGGAAAAAGCACGCGCTGCCCAGCTGCCCGTGCCTGCCGAGTTTGACGAGTTCTACCGCTGGTTTGAATGGATGGGCGTACAACGCCATTTGAAAGTGGCCGGTATTTTTGCCCGCCTGTACTACCGCGACGGCAAAGACAAATACCGCCCGGAAATCCCGCGCTTCTTGAACTATTTGCGCCGTGTATCCCGCCGTTACAATGATTTGGCGCCACTTTATGCATTGCTGGTCGAATTGGTCGGCGATGACGAATTGGAAACAGGCTATACCTTCTAAGCTTGGTTTTTTAAGATTTGATTCCACTTTTCAGACGGCCTGATCAACAAAAGGCCGTCTGAAACCTTTACAGAACACATAAACATGACTTACATGATTTACCCCAAAACCTACGACGTGATTGTCGTCGGCGGCGGCCATGCCGGTACCGAAGCCGCGCTTGCCGCCGCACGCATGGGTGCGCAAACCCTGCTGCTCTCACACAACATCGAAACCCTCGGCCAAATGTCGTGCAACCCCTCCATCGGCGGCATCGGCAAAGGCCATCTTGTGCGCGAACTCGACGCGCTCGGCGGCGCGATGGCGTTGGCCACCGACAAATCCGGCATCCAGTTCCGCCGCCTGAACGCCAGCAAAGGCGCGGCGGTTCGTGCTACGCGCGCTCAGGCGGACCGTATCCTGTATAAAGCCGCCATCCGCGAAATGCTGGAAAACCAAGAAAATCTGGAGCTTTTCCAACAAGCTGTTGAAGACGTAACGCTTGATGGCGAACGCATCAGCGGCGTGGTTACCGCGATGGGCGTGGAGTTTAAAGCACGCGCCGTCGTGTTGACCGCCGGCACGTTTTTGTCCGGCAAAATCCACATCGGTTTGGAAAACTACGAAGGCGGCCGCGCCGGCGATCCCGCCGCCAAATCCTTGGGCGGCCGTTTGCGCGAATTGAACCTGCCGCAAGGCCGTCTGAAAACCGGCACGCCACCGCGCATCGACGGACGCACGATTGATTTCTCCCAGCTCACCGAACAGCCCGGCGATACACCCGTTCCCGTAATGTCCGTACGCGGCAGCGCCGAAATGCACCCACGCCAAGTGTCCTGCTGGATTACGCATACCAACCTGCAAACCCACGAAATTATCCGCTCAGGCTTCGACCGCAGCCCCATGTTCACCGGCAAAATCGAAGGCGTCGGCCCGCGCTACTGCCCGTCTATCGAAGACAAAATCAACCGCTTCGCCGACAAAGACAGCCACCAGATTTTCCTCGAACCCGAAGGCCTGACCACACACGAATACTATCCAAACGGTATCTCCACCAGCCTGCCGTTCGACATTCAAATCCAACTCGTGCGCAGCATGAAAGGTCTTGAAAACGCCCATATCCTGCGCCCCGGCTACGCCATCGAATACGACTATTTCGATCCGCGCAACCTTAAAGCCAGCCTCGAAACCAAAACCATCCAAGGCCTCTTTTTCGCCGGACAAATCAACGGCACGACCGGCTACGAAGAAGCCGCCGCGCAAGGCCTGCTCGCAGGCGCGAATGCCGTGCAATACATCCGCGAACAAGACCCGCTCCTGCTGCGCCGCGAACAAGCCTATCTCGGCGTATTGGTGGACGACCTCATCACCAAAGGCGTGAACGAACCCTACCGCATGTTCACCAGCCGCGCCGAATACCGCCTGCAACTCAGGGAAGACAACGCCGATATGCGCCTGACCGAAGACGGCTACAAAATCGGCTTAGTGGGTGAAGAACAATGGCGCATGTTCAACGAAAAACGCGAAGCCATCGAACGCGAAATCCAACGTTTGAAAACAACGTGGTACACGCCGCAAAAACTCGCCGAAGAAGAGCAGCTGCGCGTATTCGGCCAGAAACTCAGCCGCGAAGCCAACCTGCACGACCTCCTGCGCCGCCCGAACCTTGACTACGCCACGCTGATGACCCTGCCCGACGCACAACCTGAAACCGCACTTGCCGACAGCGTGGTCGAACAAGTCGAAATCCAAGTCAAATACCAAGGCTATATCGACCGCCAAAACGAAGAAATCGACAGCCGCCGCGACATCGAAACCTTAAAGCTGCCCGACGACATCGATTACAGCAAAGTCAAAGGCTTGTCGGCAGAAGTGCAGCAAAAGCTGAATCAGCACAAACCCGAAACCGTCGGCCAAGCCAGCCGCATTTCCGGCGTAACGCCTGCGGCGGTGGCGTTGCTGATGGTGCATTTGAAACGCGGATTTAAAGATGCCAAGTAAGGTTTAATTTGAATAAAGGCCGTCTGAAACCCAAGAAATTAGGTTTTAGACGGCCTTTCTATAGTTTGATATGTAAAAAGCTAAATCAGTATAAATCCATTAAAAATTTATAAAGGGGCGATAGTGAAACGAGAGTAAATTTACTATTCAAGGGGAGGAATGTCAATGATGGGAGTATCCCCTTGTTGGGGGTAAGATGGAACTTGAGAACGTACGCATAATTCTTCTTTTTCTGAACGATGGCAAGTCCAATTCCAACCTTTTACTGTACGTTCTGTGGTGGTATAAGGTTTACCATTCATCAGTTTGGTCGAGTGGGTCCATTTGCCATCTGTTGGGTTGGATTTTTTTGTTTTCATAAAGGCTTCATACGAAAAAGTGATAGTTTTTTTATTTTTCAATGTGTACTCTTCCCCATTTCCTGCAATATAGCCACCGCGTTTTTCATCATAGATTTGCATACTTTCCCAAATAAAACTATGGCAAGTCGATGTTTTGGGTCGACTGTTTGGGACAGTTAAATCATGGTAGGTGCAAGTCAAATTGTCCGATATATATGTGTGGCTGGCATAGGCAGTTGTAGACAAACATAAGATAGTAAAAAGTGTTCTTTTCATTTTGAGTTGCCTTTTAAAATTAAAATAATATAGAGTAAAAAACGTTCATGCGTTAGTCAGGGAAAGTAATACTCCGAAGATTAGAAGCAAGGAAAGTACATTGTACTTTTACCTGTTGAGTATGTCAGTAAACTTATCGCTATCCATTAAAAGTAAGGCCGTCTGAAACCTAAAAATCAGGTTTCAGACGGTCTTTAATCATTTTAATAAACCGATAATTGCCCTATCAAGGCCGTCTGAATTTCAATACGCCAAGCTCGGAGACAAAGCCGTTTAGGGGGATGTCGTGGGGTTCGGTCGGCAAGGTGTCGGTCAGTTGGCAGCCGAAGCCTACGCCCAGGGTTTGGGTTTGCAGGCGGTATTTCGTGGCGGAGAGGGTGGCGTCGTAATAGCCGCCGGCTTGTCCGAGGCGGTAGCCGCGTTTGTCGATGCCGACGATGGGGACAAGCAGCAGGTTGAGTTGGTGGACACGGATTTTTTTGCCGGTGAATTGGGGGACATGCAATTTGGCGCGGCCGCGTTTGCGTTCTTGTTTGGCGCCGTCGGCAGGGTAGGGGGTAAACCACATCCGCCGCGTGTTCGGTTCGATATAGGGCAGGTAGAGTTTTGCGCCGCGTTTTTGTGCGGCACGGACAAAGCCGTCCAATCGCAATTCCTTGCCCATCGGCCAATACACGCCGATTTTCCGTCCTTTTTTGATGTAGGGCTTGAGCAGGCGGTTGATGGTTTCGGTGGCGGCGTTCCGCTCGTCGGCGCTCATTTGGGCGCGTGCGCGGCGGAACTGTTTGCGTAGTGCCGATTTTTCGGGATTCCTCATTTTCAGACGGCCTTTCGGGATTGCGGTAGAATGTTGCGATTATAACGATTTTGTTAACATTCAAACAGGACGCACACGATGTGGCACATTGTCGCCATCGGCTATCTTTTTGTTGCCGTGATGTTTTCCGCCGCGCAGCCGAGTATTGCGCGCGCGTTGATTTATTTGGTTTTTTGGGCAGTGTTGCCCACTGTGTTTACGGTCTTTGTCGTGACCATCCGCCGCCGCAACCGCCTGATGAAACGGCAGGAGCAGGCGGAGTTTGAAGCGGCCCGCCAAAAGGCGGTACAGGCGGATGAAAAACAGGACGGGAAGGTATAAAATCCCTTTTCAGACGGCCTCTTATCCGCTATAATCCGTCAGTTTTCCATTTCGGAAACACGCTTTTATTTTTTTAAAACTTATGCCCACTTTCGCCGAAGGGTGCTTGACAATAGGCGCCGCCTATCAAGTTCTATGCGATTGAATGTGTGCTCTTTAACCCTTTCAAGGAAATAACATGTCTCAAATTACTATGCGTCAGATGATTGAAGCCGGTGTTCACTTCGGTCACCAAACCCGTTTCTGGAACCCGAAAATGGCCCAATACATTTTCGGTGCGCGCAACAAAATCCATATCGTAAACTTGGAAAAAACCCTGCCGATGTTCCAAGAGGCGCAAGAAGCCGTACGCCGTCTGGTTGCCAATAAAGGTACAGTATTGTTCGTAGGTACCAAACGCCAAGCCCGCGACATCATCCGCGAAGAAGCTACCCGTGCCGGTATGCCTTTCGTTGATCACCGTTGGTTGGGCGGTATGCTGACCAACTACAAAACCGTTAAGCAATCCATCAAACGCCTGGAAGAAAAAACCGCTGCCCTGGAAAACGCTGCTGAAGGCGGTTTCAACAAAAAAGAAATTCTGGAAATGCAACGCGACGTTGAAAAACTGGAACGTTCTTTGGGCGGTATCAAAAACATGAAAGGCCTGCCTGACGCGATTTTCGTTATCGATACCGGCTACCAAAAAGGTACTCTGGTTGAGGCTGAAAAACTGGGCATCCCTGTTATCGCTGTAGTCGATACCAACAACAGCCCTGACGGCGTGAAATACGTTATCCCTGGTAACGATGACTCCGCCAAAGCCATCCGCCTGTACTGCCGCGGCATCGCCGACGCAGTTTTGGAAGGCAAAAACCAAGCGCTGCAAGAAACTGTAGCCGCTGCCCAAGAAGCTGCTGCCGAGTAATTCGGTACACGGAAGAGGGGCGTTATGCCCCTTTTCTCAAATCCCGTTCTGAAATCCGTTTCAGACGGCCACTATTTCCAAACACGGCAAATGGCCGTGTTCCCAAAAATCTAGGAGATTCAAAATGGCAGAAATTACTGCAAAAATGGTTGCCGACCTGCGCGCCGCTACCGGCCTGGGCATGATGGAATGCAAAAAAGCCTTGGTTGAAGCCGAAGGCAATTTCGACAAAGCCGAAGAAATCCTGCGTATTAAATCCGGTGCGAAAGCCGGTAAACTGGCCGGCCGTACTGCTGCCGAAGGCGTATTGGCTTACGCGATCAACGGCAATGTCGGTGCATTGGTTGAAGTAAACTGCGAAACCGACTTCGTCGCTAAAGACGCCGGCTTCGTAGAATTCGCCAACTTCGTTGCGAAAACTGCTGCCGAGAAAAAACCGGCTACCGTTGAAGAACTGAGCGAACTGGTTGAAGCAGAACGCAAGGCCATCATCGCTAAATTGGGCGAGAACATGTCTGTTCGCCGCTTCCAAGTGATCGACACTGCCAACCAACTGGTTGCCTACATCCACGGTGCTTTGGCTACCGAAGGCGTATTGGTTGAGTACAAAGGCTCTGAAGACGTAGCACGCAAAATCGGTATGCACATCGTTGCCGCCAAACCTCAATGTGTATCCGAAGCCGAAGTAGATGCCGAAACCATCGAAAAAGAACGCCACATCTACACCGAGCAAGCCATTGCTTCCGGCAAACCTGCCGAAATTGCCGCTAAAATGGTTGAAGGCCGTATCCGTAAATTCTTGGCTGAAATCACTCTGAACGGCCAAGCATTTGTGATGAACCCTGACCAAACTGTTGCCCAATTCGCCAAAGAAAACGGCACTGAAGTAATCAGCTTCGTACGCTACAAAGTAGGCGACGGTATCGAGAAAGCCGTTGTTGACTACGCGGCCGAAGTTGCTGCCGCTGCTAAAGTGTAAGGCACTTATGAAAAAGAAAGCACCTAGATTCCAAACGAATCAGGGTGCTTTTTTTTGAGAAAACCGTTTACGGTACCTAATTTAAGACGGCCGAATATTCAGGCCGTCTGAAAACCAAAACAATAATAAACCGACACACCCTATCATTAATATTCCGACCGTTTGAAAATTCAGACGGCCCGCCCCCCGACCGACGACATTCAAGAAAGCAAGGTATCCCATGACACAGCAAATCAAATACAAACGCGTATTACTGAAACTCTCCGGCGAATCCCTGATGGGCTCTGATCCATTTGGCATCAATCACGATACCATCGTTCAAACTGTCGGCGAAATTGCCGAAATCGTGAGAATGGGCGTGCAAGTCGGTATCGTTGTCGGCGGCGGTAACATTTTCCGCGGCGTATCTGCACAAGCAGGCAGCATGGACCGCGCCACTGCCGACTACATGGGCATGATGGCAACCGTGATGAACGCCTTGGCACTCAAAGACGCATTTGAAACCTTGGGCATCAAAGCGCGTGTTCAATCCGCACTGTCTATGCAGCAAATCGCTGAAACTTACGCCCGTCCTAAAGCCATTCAATATTTGGAAGAAGGCAAAGTTGTGATTTTTGCCGCCGGTACCGGTAATCCGTTCTTCACGACCGACACTGCCGCCGCATTGCGCGGTGCGGAAATGAACTGCGACGTGATGCTCAAAGCCACCAATGTTGACGGCGTTTATACCGCAGACCCGAAAAAAGACCCATCTGCAACACGCTATGAAACCATTACTTTTGACGAAGCCTTGTTGAAAAACCTCAAAGTGATGGATGCCACCGCCTTCGCCCTCTGCCGCGAACGCAAACTCAATATCGTGGTCTTCGGCATTGCCAAAGAAGGCTCGCTCAAACGCGTGGTAACCGGCGAAAACGAAGGTACGCTGGTTCACTGCTAATCATTGAAAGGCCGTCTGAAACAGCCGAACGGGATACATTCGGCTTTCAGACGGCCTTTTATTTTCAGTCGGTTGCGTGGGCATTGGTTTATGGTTTGAAAAGGTTGAGAACTTGCTTGACCATAATGCCCAGCCGACAATTCGATAACAAAGGATACCCCATGAATATCACCGTCTTGGCTGTCGGCACGAAAATGCCGCGTTGGGTCGATGAGGCCGTCGGCGAGTACGCCAAACGCTTCGGGCGCGATGTCAATTATGCGCTGAAAGAAATCAAGCCAGAGAAACGCGGCGCGGGTGTGAACGCGGCTCAGGGCATGGCGGCTGAAGAAAAACGCCTGCTGGAAGCCATCCCGCAGGGCGCATTTTTGGTGGTATTGGACGAACGCGGCAAAGCGCCGACTTCGGTCGAATTGGCGCAACATTTGAAAGGCTGGCAGCAAAACGGCGAACACGTCTGCTTTATTATCGGCGGCGCAGACGGCATGACCGACCGTTTGAAACAGCAGGCAAACATGATGATGCGCCTTTCCAGCCTGACCCTGCCGCACGGTATGGTGCGCGTTTTGCTGACCGAGCAGCTTTATCGCGCCGTTTCGATTTTGCACAACCATCCGTATCATCGGGAATAATCCGTTTTGATTGCCGTGATAAGACGGCAATGCCGCCTTGTCGGTTTGAAAAGGAATAGGGCAAGTCGGTTTAACGCGGGGCGAACCCGTTTTTCAGACGGCCTGATTTTTCCGCATGAATCCTTTATAATCGTTTCTTTGATAAATCAACATCTTTCGGGAGAACCCAAATGTCCGATTTCCGTCAAGACTTCCTCAAATTCGCTTTGGCACAAAACGTGTTGAAATTCGGCGAATTTACGACCAAGGCCGGCCGTCAGTCGCCTTATTTTTTCAATGCCGGTTTGTTCAATGACGGCGCATCGACTTTGCAGCTGGCGAAATTTTACGCCGAAGCCATTATTGCCAGCGGCGTGAAGTTCGATATGCTGTTCGGCCCAGCCTATAAAGGCATTATTTTGGCGGCGGCGACAGCGATGATGTTGGCGGAAAAAGGCGTAAACGTACCGTTTGCCTACAACCGCAAAGAAGCCAAAGACCACGGCGAGGGCGGCGTGTTGGTGGGCGCGCCTTTGAAAGGCCGCGTGCTGATTATCGATGATGTGATTTCCGCCGGTACATCCGTGCGCGAGTCGGTCAAACTGATTGAGGCCGAAGGCGCAACGCCTGCCGCAGTGGCCATTGCGCTCGACCGCATGGAAAAAGGCACGGGCGAATTGTCGGCGGTGCAGGAAGTCGAAAAACAATACGGCCTGCCGGTGGTTTCGATTGCCAACCTGAACGACTTGTTCACGCTCTTGCAAAATAATGCCGAATTTGGCGGCTTCTTCGAGCCGGTCAAAGCCTATCGCGAACGTTACGGCGCGGTTTAAACCATAACATCATGCTCAGGTCGTCTGAAACAGTTTTCAGACGGCCTGAAACATTGGCTAAAATATATTTTTGATTCAATACACTTACGGAAAATACTCATGCCTGCTTGTTCTTGTCCTCATTGTAAAACGCCGCATTGGGTGAAAGATGCCCAGTTGAACGTGGCGCAGGGTTTCGTGGTCTGCACGCGTTGTTCGGGGATGTTTAAGGCCAAGGATTATCTGTCGGGCAACCTTCCGGCCGATCCTGCCCATTTGCCTGTGGCGGTAACGGATGTGCGCCTCGTGCATAACATCGGCGCGCAAATCCTCAAGCATTCCAAACTCTCGCGCAAAGAAATTTCCGATTTGCTCAATAGCGCGCTCAAGGAAGAGCCCAAGGCGGAAGAGCAGGCGGCGGTCAAAACGCGCAAGGACGGGTTCAACTGGACTTTGGCATCGCTGATTGCGCTGACGGTTTTGATTATGCAACTCTTTTATCTTGCCCTGCTATGAGTAACATCGCCCATTTTGTTGCCAGCTTTCGCGAAGCCGCGCCCTATATTCAATATTTGCGCGGCAAAACCATGGTAGTCGGCGTGACCGACAGCCTGTTGGAAGGCGAAACCCTGATTCGTTTGGCCGCAGATTTGAATCTGTTGGCCAGCTTGGGCTTGCGTTTGGTCTTGGTGCACGGTTCGCGGCATTTGCTCGACAAATTGGCTTCGGGTCGGAATTTTGTTCCGAAATACAGCGGCAGCCGACGGATTACCGATGAAGCGACCCTGATGGAAGTGAAGCAGGTGGCGGGAATTATCCGCAGCGATGTCGAAGCCGCCTTGTTCAGCAGCGTATCTGCGCAGCAACGGAGCAAGCCGCCGGTTATCGCATGCGGCAACTTTATTACCGCCCGTCCGTTGGGCGTTATCGACGGCGTGGACATGGGCTATACCGGTACCGTCCGCAAAATCGACGCGGAAGAGATCCGTTTGCGCTTGGATAGCGGCGCGGTGGTGCTGATCAGTCCTTTGGGGCATTCGTACAGCGGCAAAACCTTTAATCTGAGTATGTGTGAAACCGCGCAGGAAGTGGCCATGGCTTTGCAGGCGGAGAAGCTGGTTTTCTTGACCGAAGAAGCCGGTATCCGCCGTGCCGACGGCTCGTTGGCCAATACGTTGTCTGTCGGCGAAGTGCAGGAATTGGTGCGCGGCAATCCCGATGCGCCGGTTGATTTGCTCCATGCGGCAGTGTGCGCACTGGAAAACGGCGTATCGCGGGTGCAGATTCTCAACGGCCGCGAAGACGGTAGCCTGTTGCGCGAGCTGTTTACCCGCGAGGGCAGCGGCACATCTATTGCCCGTGAGCCGTTTGTTTCCATCCGTCAGGCACGCAGCGACGACATTCCGCACATCATCGCCTTAATCCGTCCGCTGGCGGAACAAGGCATCTTGTTACACCGCAGCCGCGAGTATTTGGAAAACCATATTTCTAGTTTTTCCGTATTGGAACACGATCAAAACATTTACGGCTGTGTGGCGTTGAAAACCTTTGCCGAGCCGGACTGCGGCGAATTGGCCTGTCTGGTGGTGTCGCCCGAAGCGCGTGACGGCGGCTACGGCGAATTGCTGTTGGAACATTTATTCCAAAAAGCGCGCGCCTTGAATATCAAAACGCTTTTCGCCTTATCCACACACACGGGCGAATGGTTTGTCGAACGGGGCTTTCAGACGGCCTCGTCCGATGACCTGCCTGCCGAACGCCGGCAGGAATACAATGCCAACGGCCGCAATTCTAAAGTATTTGTTTATGACTTGCAGGCCGTCTGAAAACTCCAATCCTATTATCCGTTTTTAAAAATTACTCAAATCTTATGTTGAAAATCATCTCTGCCAACGTCAACGGCATCCGCTCCGCCTATAAAAAAGGTTTTTACGAATACATCGCCGCATCTGGCGCGGACATTGTTTGCGTGCAGGAACTGAAAGCTCAAGAAGCCGACCTGTCAGACGATATGAAGAATCCGCACGGCATGCACGGCTACTGGCATTGCGCCGAAAAGCGTGGTTACAGCGGCGTGGCGGTGTACAGCAAACGCAAGCCCGACAATGTGCAAATCGGCATGGGTATTGAAGAATTTGACAGGGAAGGCCGTTTTGTTCGTTGCGATTTCGGCAAGTTGTCGGTAATTTCGCTGTATCTGCCCAGTGGCAGCAGCGCGGAAGAGCGCCAACAAGTGAAATACTGCTTCTTGGACGCGTTCTATCCCATGCTCGAAGCCATGAAAAATGAAGGACGCGATATCGTCGTCTGCGGCGACTGGAATATTGCTCACCAAAACATCGACTTGAAAAATTGGAAGGGCAATCAGAAAAATTCGGGCTTCCTGCCTGAAGAGCGCGAATGGATAGGCAAAGTCATCCACAAACTCGGTTGGACGGATATGTGGCGCACACTTTATCCCGATGTGCCGGGCTATACTTGGTGGAGCAACCGCGGACAAGCGTATGCGAAAGATGTCGGGTGGCGCATCGATTATCAGATGGTTACGCCGGAGTTGGCCGCTAAAGCCGTTTCCGCACATGTTTATAAAGATGAAAAATTCTCGGATCACGCCCCTTTAGTTGTGGAGTATGACTATGTTGCCGAATAAGTTTTTTGGTAAGTACGACTGGAATATAAACAGTAAAACCGGCGTAGGTGCGGCGTGGGTCGTGGCGTCATTTGTATTGCCTATGCTGGTGTGGGCGGTGTTTATGCTGGCGCGGATGTCCGGCTGGGTTGCGCCGACCAAGGCTAATCCGACTTGGGCGTTGGTATGGCTGCTGTTTTCCCTGCCTTGCCTGTTGATTGCTGCCAAATGCTTTGCTTGGAAGGGTTGGCGGCTGATTGCCAACATCGTACTTTGTCTGGCGACTTGTGCCATTCTCAGCGTGCCAGCCGCCTTGTTGATCGCATTTACACTCAACGACTTGCTCAAATAGGCCGTCTGAAATGCAGAGCTTCGAACTCGAAGAAATGGCACTGTTTCTGATACGCGATGCGGATGAAGCGGAAATGTGGATAGACCGCTGGGCGGTCAGCTATCCGATTGTCCAAACTGCCGAAGCCGATAGTCGGCAAACCGTTTCCGAATGGCAACACGCCATTCAGACGGCCTTTGAGCATATCGTCAGCAGAAATATTGCCGTAGTGGCTCATGGTGTTGGTGTGTCTGCATTTTTGGCATGGCTGTACCAAGCCGACATCCTGACGCAAAAACGCCTGACCAATATTATTTTGGTCTCGCCGCGTCCCGAAGCTTTTCCCGAAGACGAAATCCATTCGTTCCAACGCGTCCGCTGTCCTTGTCGTACGGCGTTTGTCATCGCCGAAACAAACGGTACGCCACGCGATTGGGCGCAAGAACAGGCCGACCGCTGGCAGGCGCGTCTGCTTCAATCGCCGCATTCCGGCCAGTTAAACGGCGCGCTCGGCGGTTGGCAATGGGGCATGAAGCTGATGCAGGAAATGCTGTTGAGTAAATAGTGTAGCAGTATCTATTAATATTAATAAACGAAGGCCGTCTGAAACCGATATGTGTTTCAGACGGTCTTTGTTTGCAAATATCATGTTAAATATAATTAAAAGAAACTATTCTCATTTCTTTTATGAAGCAATATAATTCGGTTGTTTCGTTAAATTGAGTATAAAAATGCAAATACCATTTCATTTAGCTTTATTACCCACGCTGATTATCGCTTCCTTCCCTGTTGCCGCCGCCGATACGCAGGATAATGGCGAACATTACACCGCCACCCTGCCCACTGTTTCCGTGGTTGGGCAGTCCGACACCAGCGTACTCAAAGGCTACATCAACTACGACGAAGCCGCCGTTACCCGCAACGGACAGCTCATCAAAGAAACGCCGCAAACCGTCGATACGCTCAACATCCAGAAAAACAAAAACTACGGCACGAACGATTTGAGTTCCATCCTCGAAGGCAACGCCGGTATTGACGCTGCCTACGATATGCGCGGCGAAAGCATTTTCCTGCGCGGTTTTCAAGCCGACGCATCCGATATTTACCGCGACGGCGTGCGCGAAAGCGGGCAGGTGCGCCGCAGCACTGCCAACATCGAGCGCGTGGAAATCCTGAAAGGCCCGTCTTCCGTGCTTTACGGGCGCACCAACGGCGGCGGCGTCATCAACATGGTCAGCAAATACGCCAACTTCAAACAAAGCCGCAACATCGGTGCGGTTTACGGCTCGTGGGCAAACCGCAGCCTGAATATGGACATTAACGAAGTGCTGAACAAAAACGTCGCCATCCGCCTCACTGGTGAAGTCGGGCGCGCCAATTCGTTCCGCAGCGGCATAGACAGCAAAAACGTCATGGTTTCGCCCAGCATTACCGTCAAACTCGACAACGGCTTGAAATGGACGGGACAATACACCTACGACAATGTGGAGCGCACGCCCGACCGCAGCCCGACCAAGTCCGTGTACGACCGCTTCGGACTGCCTTACCGCATGGGTTTTGCCCACCCGAACGATTTTGTGAAAGACAAGCTGCAAGTTTGGCGTTCCGATCTCGAATACGCCTTCAATGGCAAATGGCGCGCCCAATGGCAGCTTGCCCACCGCACGGCGGCGCAGGATTTCGACCATTTCTATGCAGGCAGCGAAAACGGCAGCCTAATCAAGCGTAACTACGCTTGGCAGCAGACCGACAACAAAACCCTGTCGTCCAACTTCACGCTCAACGGCGACTACAACATCGGCCGTTTTGAAAACCACCTGACCGTAGGCATGGACTACAGCCGCGAACACCGCAACCCGACATTGGGTTACAGCCGCGCCTTTTCCGCCTCCATCGATCCATACGACCGCGCAAGCTGGCCGGCTTCGGGTAGGTTGCAGCCCGTCCTCACCCAAAACCGCCACAAAGCCGACTCCTACGGTATTTTCGTGCAAAACATCTTCTCCGCCACGCCCGATTTGAAATTCGTCCTCGGCGGCCGTTACGATAAGTACACCTTTAATTCCGAAAACAAACTCACCGGCAGCAGCCGCCAATACAGCGGCCACTCGTTCAGCCCCAACATCGGCGCAGTGTGGAACGTAACGCCTGCCCACACGCTCTACGCCTCATATAACAAAGGCTTCGCACCTTATGGCGGACGCAGCGGCTATTTGAGCATCGACACTTCGTCTTCCGCCGTGTTCAACGCCGACCCCGAGTACACCCGCCAATACGAAACCGGCGTGAAAAGCAGTTGGCTGGACGACCGCCTCAGCACCACATTGTCCGCCTACCAAATCGAACGCTTCAATATCCGCTACCGTCCCGACGCGCAAAATGATCCCTACACTTGGGCCGTTGGCGGCAAACACCGTTCGCGCGGCGTGGAGTTGTCCGCCATCGGACAAATCATCCCCAAAAAACTCTACCTGCGCGGCTCGTTGGGCGTGATGCAGGCAAAAGTGGTTGAAGACAAGGAAAATCCCGACCGCGGGGGCATCCATTTGGACAACACCAGCAACGTTACCGGCAACCTGTTCTTCCGTTACACGCCGACCGAAAACCTCTACAGCGAAATCGGCGTAACCGGTACGGGCAAACGCTACGGCTACGACTCAAGAAACAAAGAAGTGACCACGCTTCCCGGCTTTGCCCGAGTTGATGCCATGCTCGGCTGGAACCATAAAAACGTCAACGTTACCTTTGCCGCAGCCAATCTGCTCAATCAAAAATATTGGCGTTCGGACGCCATGCCGGGTAATCCGCGCGGCTATACTGCCCGGGTAAATTACCGTTTCTGATGAAATCAGGCAAAGGCCGTCTGAAAATAAGGCTATGATCTAAGCCATATTTCAGACGGCCTTTTATAAAG
The DNA here is from genome assembly GCF_001836795.1 of Neisseria sp. HMSC061H08. Lineage (NCBI taxonomy): Bacteria > Pseudomonadati > Pseudomonadota > Betaproteobacteria > Neisseriales > Neisseriaceae > Neisseria > Neisseria sp. HMSC061H08. The sequence goes on from NZ_KV830559.1 coordinate 93,492, forward strand.
GTTGAAATAAAACTAAACACATTTTTTCACTCAAATCGAACACACCTCCAACAAAATGCCATAAAATCCGCCCATTGATTTGAATGTAAAGAGATACCTATGAAACTGAAAACCTTAGCCTTGACTTCATTGACCCTGTTGGCATTGGCCGCTTGCGGCAAACAGGCGGAAACCAGTGTTCCGGCAGACAGCACCCAAAGCAGTGCATCCGCTCCGGCAGCCCCTGCCGCATTGACCGAAGGTGTCAATTACACCGTCTTATCCAATCCGATTCCGCAACAGCAGGCCGGCAAAATCGAAGTATTGGAATTCTTCGGCTACTTCTGCCCGCATTGTGCCCATTTGGAGCCGGTTTTGAGCGAACACATCAAAACGTTTAAAGACGATACCTATATGCGCCGGGAGCATGTCGTTTGGGGTGATGAAATGAAACCTTTGGCACGTTTGGCGGCCGCAGTGGAAATGGCCGGTGAATCAGATAAAGCCAACAGCCATATTTTCGATGCGATGGTTAACCAGAAAATCAACTTAGCCGATACCGATACCCTGAAAAAATGGTTGTCCGAGCAAACCGCGTTTGACGGCAAAAAAGTATTGGCTGCATTTGAAGCGCCCGAAAGCCAAGCACGTGCGGCTCAAATGGAAGAATTGACCAATAAATTCCAAATCAGCGGCACACCGACCGTGATCGTCGGCGGCAAATACCAAGTCGAATTTAAAGACTGGCAGTCCGGCATGACTACGATTGACCAGTTGGTGGATAAAGTACGCGAAGAGCAGAAAAAGCCGCAATAATTTAAAGGCTGAATGAGTAAAGGTCTCGCGTCTCTTATCTTTTTTCCTTTACTTTACTGAAAGATCTAAGCCATGTGTGATTACTGTTCTGACCTGCGATCTACTGTTCGTATCAGGGTTCCGAAAGAATTATCGCAAATGTTACTGCGAGCCTCTGATCGTTTAGCAGACGGCACGCTCATCGACATTACCCCAGCCTACGGCAAAGTTTATGGTCCCAGCCTTGATTTTGCTAAAACCATTGCCAATAGCGGTTACATTACCCATACTGATTCTCAGGGTAATCGTGACATATATGGTTGGAACGATTTCGTGGTACATTATTTTCAATGTACGCACTGCAATGCCGTTTTCAGGCTTGATGCCGAAACCTACCATGGTAGTGGTGGCCAATGGGAAATGTTGGAAGAGGCATCGGTACGCTATGAAAATCCTTAAAAGGAATAGATTTCATAGTTATATGTGAATAGTAATTCTTGCTAGAGTAAAAATAAAAACGCCGTCTGAAACTTTTCAGACGGCGTTTTCTGTCAAATTAGCTTACAAACCCGGGAACATACCTTTCATTCCCTTCATGCCTTTGGCCAAACGCATCAGTTTGCCCAAACCGTTGCCGCTGAACATCTTCATCATTTGTTGCATTTGTTCAAACTGTTTGAGCAATTTGTTCACTTCCTGCACGGTCGTACCCGCACCCATTGCAATACGGCGTTTGCGGCTGGCTTTGAGCAGGGCGGGGTTGGCGCGTTCTTTAGGGGTCATCGAATTGATGATGGCTTCCACTTTGCCCATCGCTTTTTCGGCTGTGCCTTCGGGGATTTGTTTCGATATTTGACCCAGTTCGCCCGGCATTTTTGACATCAGGTTTTCCAAGCCGCCCATATTGCGCATCTGCTGGATTTGTTCTTTAAAGTCGTTGAGGTCGAAGCCTTTGCCTTTTTGCAGCTTTTTCGCCATTTTGGCGGCGGCTTCTTCATCAATACCTTTTTGAACGTCTTCAATCAGGGTCAATACGTCGCCCATGCCGAGGATACGGCTGGCAAGACGGTCGGGGTGGAAAGGTTCGAGGCCGTTGATTTTTTCGCCGACGCCGATAAATTTAATCGGTTTGCCGGTTACATGGCGTACGGACAATGCCGCACCGCCGCGCGAGTCGCCGTCCATCTTGGTCAATACAACACCGGTCAGCGGCAGGGCTTCATTAAATGCCTGAGCAGTGTTCACTGCATCTTGACCTAACATGGCATCGATGACGAACAAAGTTTCAACCGGGTTGACCGCCGCATGAAGCGCTTTGATTTCGTTCATCATCTCTTCATCGATTGCCAAGCGGCCGGCGGTATCGACCATCAATACATCGTAAAAATGTTTTTTGGCGTAATCAACAGCGGCAGTTGCAATCTCAACCGGTTTTTGGTTGGTATCGGATGGGAAAAAGTCCACGCCGACCTGTTCGGCCAACAGACGCAGCTGTTCAATCGCGGCAGGGCGGTAAACGTCGGCGGATACCACCAAGACTTTTTTCTTCTGATCGTTTTTCAGCAGGCGGGCGAGCTTGCCGACGGTTGTTGTCTTACCGGCACCCTGCAAACCGGCCATCAAAACGATGGCAGGCGGTGAAACCGATAAATCCAGCGTTTTGTTTTCCTTGCCCATCAGTTCGATCAAGGCTTGGTTAACCACGCCGATAAAGGCTTGGTCAGGCGTCAGGCTGCCGACGACTTCTTGACCAAGGGCCTGTTCTTTGACTGTGTTGACGAATTCTTTAACGACGGGCAATGCAACGTCGGCTTCCAGCAGAGCAAGACGAACCTCGCGCAAGGCTTCTTTAATATTGTCTTCGGTCAGCGTTGATTGGCCGCGAATATTTTTAAGTACCTTGCTGAAGCGGTTGGTCAGGTTGTCTAACATACTTATCCTTGATAATGAGAATAGCTGCCCAATACAGGGCATTCTTTGTTAAAATAAAATTGGGATTATTTTACACGATAGTCCGAAGTTATGCTTCAAGAACACAAACACGCACACCAAGGCCGTCTGAAACCCTGCCGGCCGTACGTCAAGTGTTCATAGTATCTATTGAGAAAGATATTTATGCCGATTGTCTTAATTTGCCTGATGCTGGTGTATGCCGGATTGGGCGCATTTTCCTGGTTGCAACATAAAAAGCACAATAATAAATCTTACCCGCTGAAAACCGAGCTGCTGATTTTGAGTGGCGCATTATTGGTACATGGCGCAGCATTGATGTTCCCGGTATTGCAGGATAGGGTATTGATTACCGGTTTTGGTTATTCGCTCAGCCTGATAGTCTGGCTGATGCTGATGATGTACTGTTTGGGCAGCTTCTTTTATTGTCTGCGCGGTGTGCAACTCTTATTGTATCCCTGTGCCGCATTGACCTTATTGCTGGGTTTCCTTTTTCCGGGAGATTTCACAGGTCGTCAAATCGTAGACTTATTGCCGCTGTCGCACATTGCATCATCATTGCTTGCATACGGACTATTTGGCATCGTTACCTTATTTGCCATCCTAATCCTTTTAATCAACCGCAATCTGCACAAACGCCGTTTTTCCGCATTGGTCAGCTTCTTGCCACCTTTATTGAGTTTGGAGAAACTCATGTTCCAAGGTATTTGGGCAGGTTTCATTTTATTGACCTATTCCGTTATCAGCGGTACGTTTTTTGCCGAAGCCGTTTTCGGCAAACCCATGACCTTCACGCATAAAACCGTCTTCAGTATTATGTCGTGGCTGATTTATGGAGCATTATTGTTGAAACACAGCATGACCGCATGGCGGGGTAAAAAAGCCGCCGTTTGGACCATTGTCGGATTTGTCAGTCTGATTTTTGCCTATATAGGCAGTAAATTTGTCTTAGAAATTATCCTGCACCGTATTGGATAAATAGAAATCATACAAAAAGGCCGTCTGAAATCAAAATTTCAGACGGCCTTAGTATTGAATCGGGTTGGATATTGGAAGCGGATAGGGAAGATTTGAGTGTTTTTAGAAAAATAAAAAACCTGTTAAAACAGGGGAGTGATTAAATTTTCGAAAATAATTTTGCGAAAGGTGTTGACTGGTT
>NZ_KV830560.1:0-311 GCF_001836795.1 Neisseria sp. HMSC061H08
GCCGAAGTTAAAGACAACGGCGACGGTACTCATACTGTAACCATCAAAGACGGTAACGGTAATACCACTACTACCATCGTTAAAGACGGTGCAACTGGTGCCAAAGGCGATACCGGCGCAACTGGTGCCGACGGTAAGAACGCTGAAGCCGAAGTTAAAGACAACGGCGACGGTACTCACACTGTAACCATCAAAGACGGTAACGGTAACACTACTACTACTGTCGTTAAAGATGGCGCAACCGGTGCTACTGGTGCAGACGGTAAGAATGCTGAAGCTGAAGTTAAAGACAACGGCGACGGTACTCACAC
>NZ_KV830560.1:411-7109 GCF_001836795.1 Neisseria sp. HMSC061H08
GGCGACGGTACTCACACTGTAACCATCAAAGATGGTAACGGTAACACTACTACTACTGTTGTTAAAGACGGTGCTAAAGGTGATACTGGTGCTAAAGGTGATACCGGTGAAAACGGTAAGTCTGCTGAAGGTAAAGTTGAGCGTGATGAAGCTAAAGGTACTTCTACCATCACTATCAACAACTTCGATAAAGACGGTAAAGTCATCTCTACTACTACTGCAACCGTGAAAGATGGTAAAGACGGTAAAGATGGTAAAGATGCTGACGGTACCTTCGGTTTGGTTGACGAGACTGGTACTACTGACGGCTCTATCTCCAAAAAACTGAATAACACTATTCAGATTAAAGGTGATGCGGGTACTAAAGTTCAAGTATTCGATAAAGCAACCGGTAAGACTTCAGAGAAAGAAGTTCAAAACATCTTCGTTAAGAAAGACGGCGATGCGCTGAAAGTCAGCTTGAACCCTGATCTGACCGTTAACAGTGTTACTACTAACGAACTGAAAGCAGGTCCTGTAACCATCAACCAAGGTGGTATCGATGCCGGCAACACTACTATTAAAAATGTTGCTCCAGGTAAAAACGGTACCGATGCGGTTAACGTTGACCAGTTGAACCAAAAATTCGGCGATGTGAACAGCAATGTGAACAAGGTTGACAACAACGCCCGCGCAGGTGTGGCTCAAGCCTTGGCTACTGCCGGTCTGCCACAAGCTTACTTGCCAGGTAAGAGCATGCTGGCTATCGGTGGCGGTCACTACCGCGGTGAAACCGGTTACGCTGTCGGCTTCTCTAGCATCTCCGATGGTGGTAACTGGATCATCAAAGGTACTGCTTCCGGCAACTCACGTGGTCACTTCGGTGCTACCGCAGCAGTTGGTTACCAATGGTAATCTGACTTTCAGACGGCCTGAAAAGGCCGTCTGAAAAGACGAAGCAAAGTAAATGCGGCCTATTTAGGCCGCATTTTTTTATACTTGGATTATGTTTTGAATTTATTTGATGAATTAATCAGGATAGTAGCTAAAGATAAATGAATATATCTTTAGCAGTCTGTTGTAATTTAAAAGGCCGTCTGAAGCATCATTTAATGCTTCAGACGGCCTTTCATTTATTCGAACTATATGGCATTAATCCCAAATATTTGCGCGTTCAACTTCTTTCCATGCGTCTAGAATTAGGCTGCCGTCGTTGTCTTTCAGCAAAGTAGAATCTGAGAGCATACGGCGCCAAGTGCGGGCATTTTTTAGGCCGTGCATTAAGCCTAGTGCGTGGCGGACGATATGGCGCAGGATGGTGCCTCGTCCTAAGGCGATTTGTTCGTGGCTGTATGCGTATAGCCAAGCTGCTAAATCTGAGTATTGGATTGGTGCGTGTGCGTCGTTGTAAAACAGTACATCCCAATCGCGCATCAGCATTGGATTATGATAAGCCTCGCGCCCGATCATGACACCATCGACAAATTTTAAGTGTTCGGCGATTTCTTCGTTGGTGGTGATGCCGCCGTTAATCAAAATTTCTAAGTCGGGAAAATCTTGTTTCAAACGGTACACGTATTCATATTTGAGTGGCGGGACTTCGCGGTTTTCTTTCGGGGATAAACCGTCCAACCAGGCATTACGCGCATGGACGATGAATGTGCGGCAGGCTGTTTTTTCGCGAAGTGTTCCCACAAAATCTGCCACGACTTGATATTCTGTCTGTCTGTCTACACCGATGCGGTGTTTGACCGTAACCGGAATTTCAACTGCATCCTGCATCGCATTCAAACAATCTGCCACCAAATCTACATCATTCATCAGGCAGGCGCCGAAAGCGCCTTTTTGAACGCGTGGGCTGGGGCAGCCGCAATTTAGGTTGACTTCATTATAACCATACGTCTCAGCCGCTTTGGTAGCGATTGCCAAGTCATGCGGATCTGAACCGCCAAGCTGTAAAGCTACCGGTTGCTCGCCTTCGTTGAAACTCAAAAAGCGGTCTTTATCTCCGTAAACCACTGCGCCTGAATTGACCATTTCGCTATAAAGCCAAGCATTGCGTGTAATTTGTCGCGCCATAAAGCGATAGTGTCGGTCTGTCCAATCGAGCATGGGGGCAACAGACAAGCGGCGGGAAGGTAGGGAAGAAGCAGGCATTGAGATGACTTTCAAACAAAATAACGCATTATATAGTGTATTAAATTGACTTTCGATATCGGCCGGTAAATCAAAATTGTATATAAGGTATCACTGGGTGCAGCCGTGTTGTAGATGAGGCTAAATCTATTCATGGTGGTGGAAATCCAATATTCAGACGGCCAAATAAGTTTTAAAATGTCAAACAACAAACCATTAGAATGATAAGGAAAAAAACATGGCACAATTTTTCGCCATCCATCCCGATAATCCCCAAGACCGCCTCATCAAGCAAGCCGCCGATATTGTCCGCAGTGGCGGCGTGATCGTTTACCCTACGGATTCCTGCTATGCGCTGGGTTGCAAACTCGGCGACAAAACCGCGATGGAGCGCATTCTCACGATTCGCAAAATCGATCAAAAACACCACCTGACCTTGATGTGTGCCGATTTGAGCGAATTGGGTACTTACGCCAAAGTGGATAATGCCCAGTTCCGCCAGCTCAAAGCAGCTACGCCCGGCAGCTACACCTTTATCCTGCAGGCAACCAAAGAAGTACCCAATCGCACGCTTCACCCCAAGCGTAAAACCATCGGCTTGCGTGTTCCCGATAACGCTACTGCCTTGGCACTTTTGCAAGAATTGGGCGAGCCTATTTTAAGTTGCACTCTCATGCTGCCCGAAGATGACGAGCCATTGACCGATCCATACGAAATCCGAGATCGTCTTGAGCATGCTGTCGATTTGGTTATTGATGGAGGCTGGTGCGGTACTGAGCCGACGACGGTTATCGATATGACCGATGGCACCGAGCTGATTCGTCAAGGCAAGGGCGATATTGCCGTATTCGGTTTGTAAAACCATCTACGTTTGTATAAGTAGGGATATGCGTATTCTTTCTATGACGTATTAAAAGCATATTGTCGATTTTATTGATAGCTTAAAAACCAAATTATTCAATGTAAGTAGTTGTTCAATATCATTTCATTAAAGGCCGTCTGAAATATTTCAGACGGCCTTTTTCTTTCGTTTTTTAATAAATAATATTTTAAATAATTGGCATATGAGTTGCATGATTACTGTACTTGCTTATGACTTGTCAATGGAATACAACAAACCGCTTATCAATAGAAACATGGCTGAAACCCTTTTGATGATTGGTTTTTTGGTTGAAAGCCGTAATTTCATTTAGAAATTAAAGATAATCGGTTGATATTTCTGACTAGCGGATATTTAGTAAGTATGAAATACTATTTCATTTCGAGATAGTGAAAGACCTAAATTTCGTCTTAAAGTGACAATAAACGTCAGCTCGAAGCAAGCATTTTGCAGGGAAATCCTCCGCAATAGATTTTTTAAAGTAGCGTCATGCTCACGCCTACGCTTTTACTCATCATAAAAGAGAAAGACACACTAATGAATAAGATATTTAAAGTCGTTTGGAACCGTACGATTCAATCTTTCGTTGTAACGTCCGAATTGGCCAAAGGCCGTGTGAAATCGTCTGCGGAACGAAACAGTACAGATGTATCTGCCGAATCCGGTAAAAATGGTATTGCGGCAGTTTTCAGATTGACAGTAATTTCGGCAGCTCTTTTGGGTGCAGGTAATTCGTATGCGGCAACTGCGGGACGAGGACAAATTGCGGTTGATCCTCCGACCAGTGCTACTGCGGTTAGTGGTGCAACAGCGACCGGTATTGGTGCCCTGTCAGTAGGAGCATCAGCCAATGCTACGGCTAATGGTGCAGTTGCGGTAGGTACGAGTGCAAATGCAACACATAATAACAGCCTTGCTGTTGGTACAAATGCCAAAGCTACTCAAAATCATGCTGTTGCGATGGGTGCAGATACAAGTGCAAGTAGTTCAAATGCAACAGCGATAGGTAAAAGTGCCAATGCTGTTTCTGCAGATTCAACAGCATTGGGTGCAGATTCCAAAGCAAATGGTACGCAAGCGACAGCGGTAGGTAAGAATGCTCTTGCCAATAATACGAACACAACAGCATTGGGTAATTCGGCGCAAGCATTTGGTATAGGCTCAATGGCTTTGGGCCAATCCAGCACATCAAGAGGTCAAGACGGCATTGCAATTGGCAGCGGCAGTCAGGCTGCAGCCAATGCGCAAAATGCCATTGCAATCGGTACCAATGCAGTGGGTTATCAAAGTGAGTCTATCGCTATAGGTAATTCAACCCAAGCTCAAACTGGAAATACCATTGCCATCGGTAAAAGTGCAGTGGCAAATTCTCCAAGTTCGGGTAGTGCGCCATCAAGTGCTATTGCACTTGGTACAGACGCGAATGCAACCGGCCTTGGTACGATTGCTATTGGACGTGCATCTGGGGTTCTTTCGCAAAATATTATGAATGTGAATGTAACGCACAATAATATTGCTATTGGTAATACGGCTCGAGTAGGCGATTCAAGTAGTTCTAAGATAACTCAGTCTATTGCTATTGGTTCAGGTAACCGTGTTGATCCACAGGGCAGACCTGAGGGTGCGTGGGCAAAGGGAGACCAATCTATTGCGGTTGGTGGTAATGTCTTGGCTAATGGTAATTCATCTGTTGCTATTGGTGGTGATGATTTAGATTCGGTAGGTGGTACTCAATATTCTGGCAATGCAACGGACAAATTCATCAAATATAATGAAAAAGGTGCAAAGACCGGTGAATATACGCTGAGCGGTAAAAGTCTGCGTGATATTTATAAAGAGATGACCGGCGATACGATGTATAGCGGTTCTTATGGTAATACTATTGCCGGTCAAGGTTCTGTTGCATTGGGTGTGCAGTCTAATTCATCTGCCGATTTGTCTTTGGCCATCGGTACTAAATCTCAGGCGACTGCCTTTGGTGGTGTAGCTTTGGGTACAGGTGCGAAGGCTACTTTGCTGAACTCTGTGGCTTTGGGTACGGCTTCTAAAACCGATAAAGAAGGTAAGGCATACGTTCAACGCGAAATTATGGGTGTAACCTACACTTGGGCAGGCGGTCAAACTACCGATGCCGGTGATGTTGTGTCTGTCGGTTCTCAAGGTTACGAACGCCAAATCATTAATGTATCCCCTGGCGATATTTCTGCTACTTCTACTGATGCCATCAACGGCTCTCAACTTTATGGTGTATTGAGTGCAATTGAGCGTGTCCGCTATTTCTCTGTTAAGTCAGAAGAAGGCAAAACTGACGGTACGAAAAACTGGAACAATGACGGTGCAAAAGCAACCAATTCGATTGCCATCGGACCGAATGCGGCAACAAGCACTGGTGCGACGGGTAGTGTTTCTTTGGGTCATAATGCCAACGTACTTGGTTCGTCTTCTGTTGCTGTTGGTCCAAATGCAACGGTAACTTCTGGAACTGTTGGCGCTGTTGCCTTAGGCTCTAATGCCAATTCTCGTGGAACAGGCTCTATTGCCATAGGTTTGAACACAGAAAATGATCGCAATTACTCTATAGTCGTCGGTGCTCACAGTAGAGCCAACTACGAAAATGCAACTGTTGTCGGTGCAAGGGCAACGGCACAAAATAACGGTACGGCAATGGGCTATTTGTCAAATGCAGTCGGTGATGATTCTGTTGCAATCGGTCATCAGGCGCAGACAACGCAAGCTTATTCTATCGCCATTGGTAAGCAGGCAAACAGTTCAGGCCTTTATTCCACTGCTATTGGTTCCTCAGCCCAAGCAACCGGACATAGTAGTTTTGCCGGTGGTAATAATGCAAAAGCAACGGGAAGCGATTCAGTTGCGTTGGGTAATGGTGCGACAACTACGGTTGGTAGCTCTGTTGCTTTGGGCAATGGTGCTGTCGGTGCGGCCAATAATTTTGACGCAACAGCTAAAAATGCCTCATTCAAAAACGATAGCGGCGCTGTGACCAATGTCAGCTATGCTGCTTCTTCATCTGCCAAAACAGGCGCAGTTTCTGTAGGCAGCACAGGTAATGAACGCCAAATCCAGAATGTTGCTGCAGGCCGTATTTCCGCCACTTCAACCGATGCAGTTAATGGTAGCCAACTGTACACAGTGATGAACAATGTTGGACACAATATCCAACAAAACGGTACAGACAAATCCCGTATCAACAACAACGGTACAGTCAACTACGCTAATGGCAACTTGACGACCGTTGCGGTCACCGATGGCGAGAATGCATCAAAAGTCCAAATCAACGTCACTCAAGGCACATTGTCTGTCAATAATAATGGCACAGTTTCCGCACCGACTGCCGGTGTGGCGACTACTGGTGATGTAGCCAATGCCATCAATAATGCCAAAACCACAACCAAGGTGGAGGCAGGCAATAACGCGCACGTTAATAAAACAACTTCAGGCAAAGAAACCACTTATACCGTCAGCGCAGATAAAGCAACGGTACAAGTTTCCAATGCTTTGAATTTGACCTCTAATACTACAACTGCATCCGATGGCGCAGTCACAACTAATTACAGTATCGATCTCGCTCAAAGCACTAAAGATAACATCCAAAAAGGCGTAGACGCCAAAACCACCGTTGACAACAAAGGCCTGACCTTCAACGGCGATAACGGCAGCACCAATATCGAAAAACTCGGCTCCA
>NZ_KV830561.1:0-2880 GCF_001836795.1 Neisseria sp. HMSC061H08
TCTTCAGCTTTCTTGGCTTCTTCAGCTTTCTTAGCGTCTTCTGTTTGTTTTGAATCACCTCCTCCGCCCGAGCCGGAATTATTGCCCGGCTGTTGCGGAGTCGGTGCAGGCTGTGCAGACGGCGTACCACCACCGCTTGAACCGCATGCACTCAATGCGATGCTGCAGGCAATCGCCAACATACTTAATTTAAATGATTCCTTCATGGTAAAACTCCTGAATTTGATAATGGTATTTTGGAATGATGGTGATAAAATATTTGATAATTATTTACATCAAACCAATTAAAAAATACCGCAGATGCGGATAACCAAACAATACAACACTTACACCAGCATGAAGGTCGTCTAAAAACAGAATTTATGAATCCGCGTATACAGATGTGTTTCAGACGACCTCTACTTATATCGTCAAACCATTAATGACGGTGCGGAACAAAGCCTTCCGGAGCTTCCGCACCTGCAGGCAGGCCAAATGTTTCGCGCAGAACGACTTTGTAGAACGCAAATGCATCTTTTGCACCTTGAATCGCTTCGGCTTCAGCTTCAGGACTTAAACCCAAAGCATTCAGATGCTCGACAAAAGCACGCCAATGTTTGCCGCGGCCGTTCGGATGGGGGGCGAGGTGGCGCGCGCCGTGTTCGCCGGTGTAATCCAGTTTTTGCGCGTGTTTAAACAAAAATGCTGCACCCAAATTGGAACCTTCGGCGCAATACAGCCAACCGATGGCTTTGTTGCCGGTTTCATGCAGCAACGGTTTACCGTATTCGTAAGGTTTGTCGCCCAAATCAGCCAAGTCTTGCGTTACCGCGTCGTAACGCGCCATGTATTCCAGCTCAGGAATGGCTTTGTTCAACTCGGAGTCTTTATAAATATGATCGACCGCTTTGTGGAACACGGATTGCAGTTTCAAAAATTTGATGTAATTCTCTTTGTTGGTAAACGGCTCGACAGACATAACCAAGTTGTCCACGCTATCGTGAATAGTTGTAGTTTGCTCTTTCAGCCGTTTGGCAAAAGTCAGCTCTTGTGTTTCGCTCATGTGAATATCCTTCATACAGTTTCAGACGACCTTCCGGCCGCCTTTATTTAAACAAGGTGGATTGGATAGATTTGAAAACGGACACGGGATGGAAGCCAAGGTTTGTGGGATTGGAAACCCACCAAACCTGGTTGAAAACAAACCATCGGGTTTCGTTATTTTATGAAATATTTTTTAAAAATATATATCATTCCAATTCAAATGGCAAGAGAATGGTTTGCAGCTACTTGCAACTACAAGATAATAACGGACAATTTTCCACCTTCGGCAAACAAGAGAGGCAGGCTTAACGGAAAATGATTCCTTAACCATAAAAAATATTGTTTACAAAGACATGACGAAATCTCGGCAGACGCCGTCCTTGCCTCACCTGCGTCAAAACGGCATACTTTCGCCATACCGAGCCGCAGGTCGTCTGAAACCTGCCACACTGTCAAAAAGGAAGAAACAACATGAACCCTATCCGCCCTTTCTTAGACCATACTCCGCAAATTCACGAATCCTGCCTCATCGACGAGACCTCCGTCATCATCGGCGAAGACGTAACCGTCGGACACAAAGTCATGCTGCACGGCTGCCGCATCGGCGATCGTGTGTTGATTGGGATGGGTACGATTATTCTGGACGATACCGTCATCGAAGACGACGTAATGATAGGCGCAGGCAGCTTGGTGCCGCCACGCAAACGTTTGGAAAGCGGCTATCTCTATGTCGGTTCGCCCGTCAAACAAGTCCGCCCGCTGACCGAAAAAGAAAAAGAATTTTTGAAATATTCTTCCGCGCATTATGTGCGCTTGTCCGGCCAACACAAACAGTCAAAATAATTTTCAGACGGCCTTATATCCCCTAAAAAAGAAAGTTTTATGCACACACTCTACCTAGCCTCCGGCAGCCCGCGCCGCCGCGAAATTCTGGAAAACTTAAGATTCAAAGTTATCCGTATCCCTGCCGACATCGACGAAACGCCGCATTCCGACGAAAAAGCCGCCGATTATGTGCAACGTATGGCGCAGGAAAAAAATGCCGCCGCTGTCGAGCAATGGTTAGCCACACACGACGCGTCGCCCGAATATCCGATTCTGACCGCCGACACTACGGTCGCCTATCAAAACCACATTCTCGGCAAATCGGAAACCGAAGCCCAAGCAGCCGAAATACTCGCCCGGCTTTCAGGGCAGACGCATCAGTTGCTGACTGTCGTATGCGTATATTGGCAAGGGAAAACGCACGGCGTTTTGCAAACCAGCGATGTACGTTTCAAAACCTTGTCTGCCGAAGAAATATCCGCCTATATCCGAAGTGGCGAACCGATGGACAAAGCGGGCGCGTATGGCATTCAGGGTTTGGGCGGCGTGTTTGTCGAGCATTTGCAAGGCAGCTTTACAGGCGTGATGGGCCTGCCCGTTTACGAAACGGTCGGCTTGTTGGAACAATTCGGATTGAGTATTCCCCCATTTGCCTGATTTTAAATACCTTCAAACAAACATTATGAAAACATACGTCTTCCCCTTTTTATCCGCAGTATTCCTTCTCGCTGGCTGCACCACTTTTTCAGACGACGGTACACCCGCCATCCGCAAAGGCAACGACAGCATCCTCTCTTTCGGGAAGCTTGGCTCCGCTATAGAAGATGCGCCTGCAGGCGGCTGGGTCATGCTCGGCGATCAATACACCTATGAGACCTTTGCAAAAAAGTCCTTCCCCCGACAGCCGAAATCTAAACAAAGATTTTCGGCTGTTTTTGTTTCGAATATCCACTGATTCTACTTAAATACCCCCCTTAATCCCCCTTGGATACCTGATAATCAGGCATCCGGCCGCCTTTTAGGCAGCAACAG
>NZ_KV830562.1:0-293 GCF_001836795.1 Neisseria sp. HMSC061H08
GCGAATGTCGATTGGAACAATAGGCAGCTGCACGACAGCGAGATCAGAAAAATTAAAGATAATGCCGCCAAATTTGCCAAACTCCATCCCGGCATTTCCCAACAGCAGGCAGAAAAGCGGCTGGTGGCGCAAGCCATGCGTCAGGTCGATGCGGCTTATTATGCCAAACATGCCGACACCGACACGGCGGCGGAACAATTCCTGCGCAGCATAGCGGGAAGTTTCAAAGCCGACGGGGAAACGTTCCTGGATTTTGCCCCGATGAAGTATTACAGAGACAGCGGTAAATTTGC
>NZ_KV830562.1:393-151822 GCF_001836795.1 Neisseria sp. HMSC061H08
TATTACAGAGACAGCGGTAAATTTGCCGAACATACAGGCTATCGAGATCTAAGAGCAAAGTTGGGACAAAATCCGGTCCATACCGAAGCGCAAAGGAACAGAACCATTGAAGAAAAGACCTACGGCACAATAGGCAGAGGAGTAGGTAAGGGCATCGGCAATACCCTAGCCAACAACCTGCAGGCGGGTCCGCCGCATTATGTATTCGGCATTACGGACTATTCGAACTGGGGCAAAGAACTTGTTCCATACGAGAATCCTGTTGAACGCGCCATCGGCAAGCAGGTAGAGGATGTAACGGAGAAAGCGGTAGCAGCTGTGTCTTTGGGACGGAGTTTGCCGTCAAAGGCTGTTAATGTCCCCTCTAAATTAGCTAAAAGTATTAAGACAGCGGAAACACATAAACCACTGGTACAAAAGACTGGGAAGATGTCCATCCTCGATGGGGAGATGGGATTTACTCAGCAAAATAAAGCTGGTGGAGCAGGCAGAGCTAATTTGTATAGTCAAAATTGGCAAGAAGCAGATTTAAATGCGGCAATAAGAAAATTTGTAGGGACAAACCCATCAGTTAGCTTTACCCCTAAAGGTAAGGCAATTTATCAGGGGCAAAATGGGATCCAAATTATTCATGATATTGAAGGAAATTATTTTAGAATTTTAGATACTAAAATATCTGGAAAACGACCTTATTTGGATTTGAATGGTAATATACCAAATAATAAAATTAATGCGAATGGTAAGCAGCAGGGATGCACTCAAGCTGAATATAATGAAATAACACATTTTAAGATAAGGAGTCATTGATATGAAACAGATAGTTGTCCCTTTAAGTGTTGAGGCCATGAAAAAATTAGATTACGATCAAGCTGATGATAATGAGCTATATGTATTTAAACTTTCAGAACAAGAGGTTAATTTGTTATTTGAGAAAAATTTCTTCGATGAAATAAATGAGATAATAGATACATATATAGATGATTATGAGGATGAAAAAATAATTGATTTAAGAAAATTAATTATTCTAAGAAATTTTTTACAAGATAATTCCCATCAGGCATTGACAGATATCCCTCTTAGAATATATCAAAATATTTTATTTTTAACTCAGCTGGCTATTTCCAAACAGACAGGTTTATTTTTCTTTTTTTAAATAACAAGCGCATTTGGAAATGCAAACCATAGCCCATATAAAACTTAAACTCAACAAGTAGCATGTGTGCGGAACGCACGCATGCGGTTCTCAGGTTTTGAGCCAAAAGGCCGTCTGAAACAACAAATACGGTTTCAGACGGCCTTTGTTTAATGTGCCGATCTTGCGCGGGCTATAAAGCGCAGTTGTCCAAAAAGGTATATTAATAGGCAAATACAAAAAGGAGGCGAAGTCAATTTTACTACCTTCAAACATTTTCAATTTGGAGTATTGCCATGATAATTAATTATCAAGAAGCAAAGAAAATCGCAGTATCTTTTTTAAGTCAAATAGAGCAAGAAATGGGAATTTCATTGTCAATAGTTGAATCCCATGTACGAGAAAATGATGATAGGTGGTTTTCCCATATGGGGGAAATAAGGAAGAGGGGTATTTTGCAAAGGTCTCTATCAGTTTTAACAATCACTATTAAAATGCGCGCCAATGTTCTGTCTCCGCCTGTATGCGGCTTGGGCAAGGGCGAGGCTGCATTCGAGTAGGTTGCGGTTTTCGTATTCGGACGCAGTGTGTGGTTTGGCCAGGTTTTGCTTCCAAAGCCGCAGTTGGGCGATAGCGCGGCGCAGGTCGGTATCGTTGCGGAGGATGCCCAGATGGCGTTGGTTGAACGCTTGCAGGGTGGGGCGGCTGAATGCGTTTTGGAGACCGTCTGAAAAGATGCCAGCTTCGGCGGAGGAGCTTTCAGACGGCCTTTGGAATGGTTCGGTTTGGAACGCTTGTCCGTCCGCGATGGTTTGTGCGGCAAGTCTGGCGGTCACGACGCATTCGAGCAGGGAGTTGCTGGCGAGGCGGTTGGCTCCGTGCAGCCCTGTGCAGGCGGTTTCGCCTAAGGCGTAGAGCTGCGGCAGGGAGGTTCTGCCGCAGGGGTCGGTTTGGATGCCGCCGCAGGTGTAATGTTGCACGGGGCGGACGGGGATGGCTTGGCGCGTGATGTCCAAGCCGCATTGGGACAGGCAGTGCCGATAGATGGACGGGAAATGCTGACGGACGAACGCCGCGGGTTGATGGCTGATGTCGAGTGAGACGAAGTCTTGCGTTTGTTTGGCGATTTCGGCGGCGATGGCGCGGGCAACGATGTCGCGCGGTGCGAGTTCGGCGCGGCGGTCGTAATGCGGCATAAACCGTTCGCCCGATTGGTTGGTTAGGATGCCGCCTTCGCCGCGCACGGCTTCGGAAATCAGGAAGGTGCGGCCGTTTTCAGACGGCCTTGCCAAGCCTGTAGGGTGGAATTGGATAAATTCGAGGTTTTCGACTACGCAGCCTGCGCGTATCGCCATGGCGATAGCGTCGCCCGTGCATTCGGGCGGCGTGGTGGTGGCGGCGTAAATCTGCCCCAAGCCGCCGCCTGCAAGTACGGTATGATGGGCGTGGATGCGGTAGGTTTCTTGCGTTCGGCGGTCAAGGACGGTTAGCCCGCACACTGCGCCTGATTCGGTTTGAACGTCCAACGCCATCTGCCGCTCGCAAACGCGGATGTTCGGGCGGCGGCGTATTTGGGCGATCAGGCTCTGCATGACGGCTTCGCCCGTGTAGTCGGCGACGTGGACGATTCGGCGGCAGGTATGCCCGCCTTCGCGCGTCAGGTGCAGGTCGTTATTATTTTGGTCGAACGCCACGCCCTGCGCCAGCAGCCATTCGATTGCCGGTTTGCCCTGCGACAGGATGGTGCGGACGGCGGCTTCGTTGCACAAACCTGCTCCCGCTTCCAAAGTATCGGCAACGTGTTTTCCGATGTCATCCTCTCCCGACCACACCGCCGCAATCCCGCCTTGCGCATGACGGCTGGCGGTGTCGTCCAGCCAGTTTTTGCACAAAATGACGATGCGGAACGATTCAGGCAGCGACAAGGCGAGCGTCAATGCCGCCAGCCCGTTTCCGGCAATCAATACGTCGCAATCGGTTTGCATGGTGTTGTCCTTGTTTGAGAGGTCGTCTGAAACGGCAATATGGACGGAAAATCAGGCGGGGCCCATGCCGTTGAACACATCTTTTTTCTTCAGCCCTGCCGCGAAGTCGAGCATACGCTGCAAAGGCAGTTTGGCGGCTTCTCCCAGCTTTCTGTCCAACAGGATTTCGTTGTACCCGCTTGCCAGGGCGTATTTGATGCCACCCAGCGAATTCATTGCCATCCACGGGCAGAACGCGCAGCTTTTGCAGCTTCCGCCGTTGCCCGCCGTCGGGGCGGCGATAAACTCTTTGTCGGGTGCCTGCTTTTGCATTTCGTGCAGGATGCCCAAATCGGTCGCCACGATGAATTTTTTTTCGGGGCGCGATACGGCGGCTTTGAGTAGCTTGCTGGTCGAGCCGACCACGTCGCCCAATTCGATGACGCTTTGAGGCGATTCGGGATGAACCAGCACCACCGCGTCGGGATGTTCCGCCTTCAACGCCGCCAATTCCTGCCCTTTGAATTCGTTATGGACGATACACGAACCCTGCCACAGCAGCATATCCGCGCCCGTTTCGCGGCGGATGTAGTCGCCGAGGTGGCGGTCGGGTCCCCAAATCAACTTCTCGCCGCGCGATTTCAAATACGACACGATTTCCAACGCCACCGAAGACGTGACCACCCAGTCGGCACACGCTTTCACGGCAGCGGAAGTGTTGGCGTACACTACGACTGTGCGGTCGGGGTGTTGGTCGCAAAACGCTGAAAACGCCTCTTCCGGGCAACCCAAATCCAAAGAACATTCTGCTTCCAAATCAGGCATCAGCACTGTTTTTTCAGGGCAGAGGATTTTCGCGCTCTCGCCCATGAAGCGTACGCCCGCCACCACCAATGTATCGGCTTCGTGTTCCGCGCCGAAGCGCGCCATCTCCAGCGAATCGCCCACGCATCCGCCCGTTTCCAAAGCCAAATCCTGAATCAGCGGATCGACGTAATAATGCGCCACCAAGACCGCGTTTTTCTCCTTCAACAAAGCCTTGATTTCATCTTTCAGACGGCCTGCCGTCTCGCGGTCGGGTGTGTCGGCAACCTTCGCCCACGCCTGACGGATTTGGCAGGCGGAAGTCGGCGTCTGAATGAGGGGCATATCGTAGTCGAACGAGCGGCGGGCGGCGGTTTGCATGATGTTTCCTTGTGGCTGTTTTTCAGACGGCATAAAGGTTTGCCGTCTATGTTTCAAATAGTTTTTATATTATGCTCAACTTGAGTATAATATGCAAGGTCATCTGAAAACCGCTTTGGTTTACAATAAGGTTTTCTCTTGAATGAAAGCTACGCATGGATGCCTATCCTGAAACAGCAGCCAATCCGCAAAGTATCGTCGAGCTGGTTCCTGTACTTATTGCCATTACAAACGGCAGCTTGAGGGTTTTGACAGTTGCCAAAGGAGAGCTATTACCCAATGGCCTGCTTGCACCGCTTCGCCACTCTCTGCAAGCAGGAGTCAGGATGTGGGTCGCCAAGCAGACTTCGCAGCCTATGGGCTATGTGGAACAGCTTTACACCTTTGTCGATACCCACCGCCGCAACGAACACGGCATGCCCGTCTTGTACGTCAGCTATTTGGGGCTGGTACGCGAGGCCGCCGACAGCATCCTGCATCCCGACGCGAAATGGCAGGACTGCTACGGTTATTTCCCGTGGGAAGACTTGCGCACCGACGGCGGGCAGCGCGACGCCATTATCAGCCGCCTGCGCATTTGGGCAAACTCGGCGGACACGGAGGAAGTGCGCCAAAAGCGGCTCAAGCGCATTCATTTGTGCTGGGGCGTCGAACCGGAAAACTGGTCGGAAGAATACGTTTTGCAACGCTATGAAATGCTGTATGAAAGCGGCCTGATAGCGGAAGCCGCCGAGCCGCAGGCAAACTTCGACTTTGCGCTCACGGGGCAGCCCATGCGCCACGACCACCGCCGCGTGTTGGCAACCGCCCTGTCCCGCCTGCGCGCCAAAATCAAATACCGCCCCGTTATTTTCGAACTGATGCCGCCCGAATTTACGCTGCTGCAACTGCAAAACAGTGTCGAAGCCATCAGCGGCAGACTGCTGCACAAACAAAACTTCCGCCGCCAGATTCAGCAGCAAAACCTCATCGAGCCGTCGGATACCGGCGTATCGGGCAGCAAAGGCCGTCCCGCGCAGCTTTACCGCTTCCGCGACGACGTCCTGCCCGACAGGCTGATTTCGGACATCGGACTGCCGCTGGGCAGCCGTTAGCCCGTTTTCAGACGACCTATAGTGGATTAACAAAAATCAGGACAAGGCGACGAAGCCGCAGACAGTACAGATAGTACGGAACCGATTCACTTGGTGCTTGAACACCTTACCAGGAACTATGGAAGTTTTAAAAAAGATTGGCACCACAGGCAACTCAGCCACAGGCAAACTTTTTCCAGATTTACCTCGCACAAATAAGGGATGGACTGAAAAAACACAAGTGCAATTCAAGCTTGAAGGCCAAGGAAAACCACATGTGAATAAAGGAAAAGGGGTAGTCAATACAGGACTGGGGAAATCTGGCGGCAAAGAAGCTTTTGAGAAACAGATTATTCATTTTGAAAAAATTGGAGATATAAAATGAGCTATTTAAATTTAGATGATGATATGTATTTGGTTTATGATTTTAAAAAAGATATGAAAAATAGAAAAAAGAAGGAGCATATTGAAGATACAAGATTACTGTCATTGAATGACGAAAGTATCTTTGGCATCAAAAAAGACAAAGGATTGTTTGCGTCGGATGAATGGTGGGCTAATATTGATTCCGGACAGATTATCACCAGAAGCGTTTCCGGAGTAATATCGTCAATATATGAGGCGGGAATGGAAAGAAGAAACATACCGAATAGTTTTAGTTTTATAGATGGTGAAGGCATCGTAAGGAATGAAAGTATGTATATGATGAATAAATCCGACAGACATTTATTTTGTGAAGGGAAAAAAATTGCTATTTTTTACGCGTATGACGAATTAAAAATATCAAAACAAAGAAAAGGAGACGTAATTGATTTGGAAAACAACTATGTTGAGCAAGTCATTGAAATGGCAATTTCAAAATAATCAGATGACGCCGGAGAGAATTGTTCTCTTTGAGCTAAGGCGAGGCAACGCCGTACTGGTTTTTGTTAATCCACTATAAAATGAAGTTTTGCTCCATCGGTGCAACATCAATCTTTTTCAACAAAGGAAACCCCATGTCGTCTGAAAACACCCTCTTCCCCCTGCCCGACACCCTGTTGCGCCCCATGGTCGAACAAGCCCTGAGCGAAGACTTGGGCAGGCGCGGCGACATTACGTCCGCCGCCGTCATCGCCCCCGATAAAACCGCCAAACTCTTCCTCGTCAGCCGCGAAAACGGCGTCATCGCCGGCATGGACTTGGCACGTCTTGCCTTTCAGACGATGGATCCGTCCGTCCGCTTCCAAGCCGAAAACCGAGACGGACAAGCCGTCCGCGCAGGTCAGACGCTTGCCGCCGTCGAAGGCAACGCCCGCGCGCTGCTCGCCGCCGAACGCACCGCGCTCAACTACCTCACGCACTTAAGCGGCATCGCCACCGCTACCGCTCGCGCAGTAGCCGAAGTTGCTGGTTACAATGTGGACATCGTGTGCAGCCGCAAAACCATCCCACTGCTTCGCGTCCTGCAAAAATACGCCGTCAGAGCAGGTGGGGGTGTGAACCACCGCATGGGCTTGGACGACGCCATCCTCATCAAAGACAACCATCTTGCCTATTGTGACAGCATCGCCCAAGCTGTGCAGCAGGCAAAACAGGCGGTCGGACCGTTGACCTGCGTGGAAATCGAAGTGGACACATTGGCGCAACTGGACGAAGCCATCGCGGCGGGCGCGGAACGGATTTTGCTGGACAACATGGACGATGAAACCTTGAAAGAAGCGGCAAACCGTTGCCACACACACACTATCTATTGCGAAGCATCGGGCGGCATCGGCTTCAACCGCCTGAAGCGTGTGGCACAAACCGGCGTGGACGGCATCGCCCTCGGCTATCTGACCCACAGCAGCCGTTCGTTGGACATAGGGTTGGATTTCGCGGCTTAAATTTTGAGTTTGCTATAAAGCAAAGGCCGTCTGAAATATAGACGTTTCATTTTCAAACAGCTTTTTTAATTCCAAAGCAGAAGATATAAAAATTATGCAGGTTAGCTTCAACTTTCATATAACATGAAAGAGTAGGGCATAACTAAGCCATCATGTAAAAAGCCGTCTGAAATCCAATGTTCAGACGGCTTTTTACTCTCAAAATGATTAATTGGTCATTACCATTTTCCAGTTATCCCAATACGGATTGTCCTACCTGGTGCAGGCAGATAGGAGCGGCTCATCGGGTCGAGATAGTAGCGGTTGGTCAGATTGCTGCCCACCAGTTCGGCAGTCAGATTTTTGCCGATTTTATAACGCAGGTAGGCATCCCATACCGCAACAGGCTGCCAGCGCATATAGTCGGGGTCTGCCTGTTTTCCATTACCTGCTTGGTCGTAATATACCTGAAAAATCGCCCTGCGGTATTATTCAGCTTAATAATCAAGTAAGTCTTTCGCGGCTTATCGTATGTAGGAAAACTGCTACAATAATAACCATCAATAAACCATCCCTTGAATCTATTCAGTCTACCTGAAACTCAAAAAGCAGCATGCACATGGTTTTACAGAAACCCTGTAAACGGCAAAGCTGTCTCTTTAGAAAACGCATAAGGAAAACAACATGAATCTAGCCATCACTGGCTCCAGCGGCAACATCGGTGGTATGGTCGCCCGTCATCTGAGCACATGCGGCCTGCCGCTTATCCTGCCGCTGCGTAACCCCGCCAAAGCGCCCAATCTCACGAACTGCGAGGCGCGACGGTTTGCCTATGGCGATTTGGAGCTTGCTAAGCAGGCTTTAAATGGGGTGGACGTGCTGTTTATGGTGTCCGCCGCCGAAAGTCCGATGCGCGAACAGGAGCATTTGACTTTGGTGCAGGCTGCTTCGGAAGCGGGCGTGAAGCATATTGTCTATCTCTCTTTTGCTCAAGCGGCGTTGGACAGCACCTTCACGCTGGCGCGTACTCATGCGGTTACCGAAAATGCAATCCGGCAAACAAATATGCGCTACACCTTTCTGCGCGACAATTTTTACAGTGAGATGATGGCAACAATTGCTAATGCAGACGGCATCATCGCAGGCCCAGCCGACGACGGGCGCGTTACCTGCATTTCACAGCGCGATGTCGCCCAAGCAGCGGCAAACGTTATCGCCGACATCGCTTGCGACAATCACCACCACGATAATCAGACCTACACACTGACCGGTTCCCAATCATTAAGTTTTGTTGAAATAGCCGCCATCTTAACCGAAATCACCGGCAAACCGCACTGCTACCACAATGAAACTGTGGAAGAAGCCTTCGCCAGCCGCAAAGCTGAGTATCCTGACACGCCCGATTGGCAGATTGAAGCCTGGGTTTCTACCTACACTGCCATTGCCAAAGGCGAGCTTGCTACCGTTTCAGACGACCTGCCGCAGTTGTTGGGACGCGCACCGATTAGTTTTGAAGACGTAGTAAAGGCACAATATGCAAAATAATCTTGTCCCATTTATCGAGTTTCGTGGCACAGGCAAGCATTATGACGGCAAATATGCTGTGCGTGATTTGGATTTGACCATTTATCAGGGTGAATTTTTCGTGTTGGTGGGTGGCTCGGGTAGCGGCAAATCCACCACTTTACGCATGATTAACGCGCTAATTGAACCGACCGATGGCAACGTTTATCTGCACGGGAAACGGATTAAAGACTACGACATCCGTCAGCTCCGCCACCAAATTGGTTACGTATTGCAGCAAATCGCGCTTTTTCCCACCATGACCGTCGCGGAAAATATCGAACTCATGCCTGACGTACTGGGCTGGCCGAAAGCCGAACGCAAAACGCGTGTGAATGAATTATTGGAGCTGGTGGAACTTGACCCTGCGCACTACCGCGACCGCTATCCGCACGAACTTTCCGGCGGTGAACAGCAGCGCATCGGCATTTTGCGAGCCATTGCAGCCAAGCCCCAAGTTCTGCTGATGGACGAACCGTTTTCAGCACTTGACCCGCTGGTGCGCACCGTGCTGCAAGACCAAATTGCTATGATTCACCAAAAATTTGGCACCACTATCGTTTTCGTTACCCATGATATGCAGGAAGCCGCCAAACTCGCTTGCCGTATCGGTGTAATGCATAATGGCAAACTGGTACAAATCGGCACACCTGAAGAAATCAAAAAGCAGCCGGCAAATGATTATGTGCAATCGCTGTTTTCCACCGCCGACGCACCCGATGCCGAACGCATCATCCACCAATTCTTACGGTTGGATAAACAGGGACAGGAAGCTGTGAGAAGGGCAATGTTATGATGGTGAAGGCCGTCTGAAACCTCTTTCAAGGCGCTAATACCTTACTGTAAAGCAAACATAAACATCTATTATTCAACATACTAACCATAACAATTAAAACTATGCTCTCATCCCTAAACGTTACCCTAGCAGAACTCTGGCAAATGCTACTTACGCATTTATGGCTTTCCGGACTGGCTTTGCTCGTGGCAGTGGCAATTGCGGTGCCTGCGGCCGTGTTGTTTGCGCGCAGACAGCGGGCAGCGGAAGCGGTATTGCAGTTCACCAATATATTGCAAACCATTCCGTCTTTGGCGCTGCTGGGTTTGCTGATTCCGTTTGTTGGTATCGGTTCGCCGCCCGTCTTGATTGCGCTCACGCTATACGCGCTGTTGCCGATTTTTCAAAATACCTATTTGGGGCTGACCCAAATCGACCAATCGATTCAAGATGCATACACTGCATTCGGACTATCGCGCTGGCAATCATTGTGGCGGATTGAGCTACCGATGGCTTTGCCTGCCATGATTTCGGGCATTCGCACGGCGGCGGTGCTGATTGTCGGCACGGCAACTCTGGCGGCGTTAATTGGTGCAGGCGGCTTGGGTAACCTGATTCTGCTCGGCATTGACCGCAACAACATGACAATGACGTTTACCGGCGCATTGCTCTCCGCATTATTGGCTGTCGGTGTAAGCGGCATTATCGGGCTGTTGCAGAAATCACGACGCAAGTTGCCGATTATTCTTGCATTGGTGGTGGGCTTCGGCGCACTCGGTCTGTCGCAGATTTCATTTACACCTGCCACAAAAAACGTGGTGGTTGCCGGCAAAATGGGGAGTGAGCCGGATATTCTGATTAACATGTATAAATTATTGATTGAACGTGAGAATTCGAACGTGAAAGTCACAGTCAAACCTAATTTTGGCAAAACTACTTTCCTGTTTAGCGCACTGAATAGTGGCGAAATCGATATTTATCCTGAATTCACCGGCACAGTGCTGGAAGCCTTAGTACAAGTACCAACTGAACAGAAGAAGCGCCATCTGTCGCCAGATGAAACCTATCAACGGGGCAAACAATTATTGGCGGAACAATATCAGTTAGAGTTTCTGCCACCAATGTCTTATCAGAACACTTATGCGTTGGCAGTCAAAGAAAGCTACGGCGCGGAGCACCAACTGAATGCCATCAGCGACTTGAAGCAGGTAGCACCCGATATCCGAGCAGGTTTCTCACTGGAGTTTACCGACCGAGCAGACGGCTACAAAGGCATGCAGGCAGCAGGTATCACGCTGAAACATATTGTTAGCTTGGAACCTGCCTTACGCTATACCGCATTGTTGAATGACAAAATCGACTTGGTGGAAGCCTTTTCTACCGATGCAGAATTGAAGCAATACCAGTTGCGCCTGCTGAAAGACGATATTTCTCTGTTTCCTGCTTACCAGGGGGCACCATTGATGAAAGTGGAATTTGCCGAAAAAAATCGTCAAATTGTGACCGCACTTAACCGACTGGCGGGAAAAATTAGCGAAGAGGAAATGAGCGAGATGAACTACCGCGTGAAAGTGCAAGGTGAAAACGCGGAACACGTGGCGCGGGATTATTTGGAGAAGAATGGGTGGTTAGGAAAGTGAAACTAGCAGGGGGTGTTTTCAGGTAGCCTGAAAGCATAAAAAGCAGCCTGCACGCCCTCTCCCGAGTTTTCAGACGGCCTTCGGGCTACCTGAAAACGGTGCGGGGCAAGTTTCTGCGAAGCTAACATATCTCCCAGCAATCGCCCTGTAAAAACAATTTATTAGGAAACTTCATGAAAGCCGTAAAAATCTACCAAGCTGGCGGCCTGGAACAACTAATTTATCAAGACGTGCCAACACCTGATATCAAAGAGGGTTGGTCACTGGTAAAAATCAAAGGCTTCGGCATCAACCATTCTGAGATTTTCACGCGTGAAGGCAAATCGCCATCCGTGCATTTTCTGCGCATTTTAGGCATTGAATGTGTAGGCGAAGTGGCGCAAAGTTCCACGCCCGCGCTGGCGGTCGGACAAAAGGGTCGTCTCTATTATGGGCGAAATGGGGCGCGCCTTTGACGGCAGCTACGCCGAATATTTGTTGCTACCCAACGAGCAAATTTACCCCGTTCATACCGATTTGGATTGGACAACCCTTGCCGCCATCCCCGAAACCTACTACACCGCGTTCGGCTCATTGCAGCAGCTTCGTATCGCGCCGCAAGATCGTGTGCTGGTGCGTGGTGCAGGCAGCGGCGTGGGCGTAGCCTTTGCACAGCTGCTCAAAGCGCAGTTTCCGCATGTGGTACTGCACGGTTCAACGCGTAATCCTGCCAAAGCTGCCCGTTTGCAGGCGGTCTGATTTGACGAAGTGATTACTGAAGCCGATGACAAAATACAAACCGACCAAAGCTACGACAAAATTCTGGAATTGGTCGGGACGCCAACTTTGCTCAAGCGATTAGATTTTCCTAAAGATCTGCAAGATTTAGCTCAAAATTATCCGCTGAGTGGTTTGATTGACCCTAAGCTCAAACGTATTTGGCAGTGGCAAATCAATGCTGAACAACGCTTTATGCCAAACCGCGCGATTTTTTTTGCCTCAGATGTGCAAAGCGAACTGCAATCAGCATTGGCTGGACGCACTTGCTCTTATCTTATTAACAGTGTTTGTGATCCCTATTTAGAAAACGGTCAATTGGTGGAGCTCTTCCCTGAAATTGAAAAGGGAAAATGGCAGCTTTATTTGTATCGACCATATCAAACGATTGTTGCCGAGCGGGTGATATGGGTATATAACAAACTAAAAGAGATCTTGTTAGCGAAAATGGTTAAGGCATAAAAACATGGCGAGATAATCTCGCCATGTTTTTTTACAATAGCTTATCCACAATCGCTTTCAACATCGTGTAAGATTGGGTTTGTTTTTGTTCATCAAAAATATAGCTCACTGCCATAATTTCATCAAAATGTACCCGCTCACGTAATTGCTTGAGTTGAAAATCCACGCTTTCAGGACTACCGATAAGCGAACAAGCAGTCATTTGTTCTACTACGGCACGCTCTTGGTTGTAAATTGGGATTTCCTCGAAATTGACAGGGCCAAAGTGCGGTTTCTTTTGGGCGTGCATTTGAGCTTTCCAAACATCTTCTTCTGAAGCCATAGGCGGTTGTAAATTTTGTTGTGCGTTAGTCACCACGCTTAAGAAAAATAGTGTTTGTGTTGTCGCCAGTTGTTTCGCTTCTTTATCGGTTTCAGCAACAATCGCGTTCACACCTAAGATGACATAAGGTTCAGCAAGATAGGTAGAAGGTTTGAAGTTTTTGCGGTAAATCTCAACCGCCATTTCCATCATGCGTGGCGCAAAGTGTGAAGCAAAGGCGTAAGGCAAGCCAAGCTCTGCCGCAAGATACGCACTTTCGGTGCTAGATCCTAAAATGTAAAACGGTATATTCAAGCCCGCAGAAGGATAAGCAGAAACTGGGTTGCAATCTTTAAAGTAACCTCGAAGTTCTGCAATTTCAGCAGGGAAATCCAGACTGTTTCGTCCACGGCGAAGTGCTGCAGCCGTTTGCATATCAGTTCCTGGTGCACGGCCTAAACCGAGTTCAACACGGTTTGGATAAAGCGTCTCCAGTGTGCCATATTGCTCAGCTACTACATACGGCGAATGATTCGGTAACATCACACCACCTGACCCCACACGCAAAGTTTTCGTATTGGCTAGCGTATGTTGAATTAAAAGTGCGGTCGCTGAACTCACCAAATTTTTCATATTATGATGCTCAGCAATCCAATAGCGTTCAATGCCAATGTTCTCAGCATGTTTTGCAAGATTCACCATCGAATCGACCGCTTGCAAATAAGTTTGCCCTTCACGAACGGGGGCAAGATTGAGAATAGAAAGTTTCATGGTGTTTCTCCTTATTGATTGAGCAAAGTGAAATCCAACATCACTTTCCCAATATGCGTGCCTTTGTCCATTTCTATATGGGCTCTTGCTACGTCTTTAAAATCAAATACTTGATGAATAATCGGTTTGCCGATTTCACCGTTGCCGAGTTTTTCCCAGAGCTCGTTGCGTAAGGATTGGGTGATTTCTGCCTTTTCTAATTTGGTGCGACTGCGCATTGTTGAGCCGGTGATTATGAATATTGATATCTATTGGCTGAATTATACTTTATTTTAAGATAAAAAAAAGCTTAGTGAGAAAAAAGAGAATATTGAGATGAGGGAACGTGAATTAGTTTAGTAGGTTTAAATAAACGAGCAACAGATATCTTAATGAACAAATGCTAGCATTATGAATTTAACATAATATAAATTATGCGAATTTTTACTAGTATGATGCAAAAGTCTTTTCTACAAATTATGGCCACAACCAAGCCCATGTGCTTCGGCCTTCTCCTTGCAGTAAAACTAAAGTTCGGCAAGCTGAGGCTGTGTTCATGCATTCTAAGCCGATTCCGTAGGCTGATAATGCTGCTGCAATTTTAGGATGCAGAAATTTTTGTTTTGCTCCTGTGCCTACAATAATGACTTCTGGACGGTTTTCTGCTATTTCAATTGCTGATGTAAAAATTTGTTCGTTTAATTCTTCGATGGTTGTTTGAGGAATGATGCTCACTTTACCATCTTGCCAGGAAATGGGTTCTGAATATGTTTGTTCTCCGATTTGCAATATGCCTTGTGAGGATGAAAAAAATGATGTGGCTTCATCGATATGGTTTTCTGTGATTTTCATGGCAATTCCTGTTTTTATGGTAGAACGATTTTTCAGACGGCCTTGGGAAACTTGCAAAAAAAGGTGCAAAATCAAGCAATATCAGGTAGGATTCAACGTTTAACCTTGTGCATTGATGCTTTGCTCTGAATTTACGATTGCAAGCGATTATAACAAGCCTTGGTTTTTCGTGATTATTTTAAAGTATCGGCTCAAAAGGAGACACAATGAAGCCAGTAAATATCGGTCTTTTAGGTTTGGGTACAGTCGGTGGCGGTACGGCCACTGTATTGCAGGACAACGCTGCGGAAATCAGCCGCCGCTTGGGGCGTGAAGTCCGTATTTCTGCTGTTTGTGATTTGAGCGAAGAAAAAGCCAAACAAATTTGCCCGAATGCTGCTTTTATCAAAGATCCGTTTGAGCTGGTTCAGCATCAAGATGTTGATGTTGTTGTTGAATTGTTTGGCGGTACCGGTATTGCCAAAGATGCGGTATTAAAAGCGATTGAAAACGGCAAACACATTGTTACTGCCAATAAAAAACTGCTGGCTGAATACGGCAATGAAATTTTCCCTTTGGCGGAAGAAAAAAATGTCATGGTGCAGTTTGAAGCTGCTGTTGCCGGCGGTATCCCTATTATCAAGGCTTTGCGTGAAGGCTTGGCTGCGAACCAAATCCGCAGTATCGCCGGTATCATTAATGGCACCAGCAACTTCATTCTGACTGAAATGCGCGAAAAAGGCAGCGCGTTTGCAGACGTACTGAAAGAAGCTCAGGCTTTGGGCTATGCTGAAGCTGACCCTACTTTTGACATCGAAGGTCATGATGCAGGCCATAAAATTACGATTATGAGCGCATTGGCATTTGGTACGCCAATGAACTTTTCTGCCTGCTATTTGGAAGGCATCAGCAAACTCGACAGCCGCGACATCAAATATGCTGAAGAACTCGGCTACCGTATCAAATTGTTGGGCATTACCCGTAAAACCGACAAAGGCATTGAGTTGCGTGTACACCCTACTCTGATTCCTGAAAGCCGTCTGCTGGCTAACGTTAACGGTGTGATGAATGCTGTCCGTGTCAATGCCGATATGGTTGGTGAAACCTTGTATTATGGTGCAGGCGCCGGTGCATTGCCGACTGCTTCTGCCGTAGTTGCCGACATCATTGATATTGCCCGCCTGATTGAAGCGGAAACTGACCATCGTGTTCCTCACTTGGCATTCCAGCCTTCACAAGTTCAAGCGCAAAATATTCTGCCTATGGATGAAATCACCAGCAGCTACTATTTGCGCGTTCAAGCAACTGACGAACCGGGCACTTTGGGTCAAATTGCCGCACTCTTGGCCAAAGAAAATGTTTCTATCGAGGCTCTGATTCAAAAAGGCGTGATTAATCAAAGCACTGCCGAAATCGTGATTCTGACTCACACCACAGTGGAACACAACGTCAAACGCGCTATCGCAGCGATTGAAGCTCTGAGCTGCGTGGATGCTCCGATCACCATGATCCGCATGGAAAGCCTGCATGACTGAGCAACAAACGGAAAGGCCGTCTGAAGAGCAACTGGCAGCCAGAAAGAAAGCCAAGGCAAAAATCCGCACCATCCGCATTTGGGCATGGATTATTTTGTCTTTGCTGGCTCTGACTGCCCTGCTCTCACAATGCGCCATGAACAAGCCGCAGATGAAACAAAATGTGGTGGAGTCTTGTGTGAAAAACATTCCTTTTGCTGAAAAATGGCAAGCTGATTTAAAGGCAAAAGGTTTGGATCCGCAAAACGAGAAATTGGCTCAAGACTATTGTGTCTGCATGTGGGATCAGCCCTTAAGCAAACTCTCTGACGAGCAAATCCGTAACTTCGGCAAAATCAGCCCTGAGGAGCAACTCAAACTCTTGGGTGGCGCGGAAGCTTTTGAGGCACGCGATAAGCAGTGCGTAGCTGATTTAAAGGCTGAGTAAACCAAAATATCGGTTTAAGCCAAAGCTACAAGGCCGTCTGAACAACAGACGGCCTTTCTTATATTGATAAATAGTAATAAGAATTGATTTCATTATATTTTAAGTTTAAGATAGCTTGGTTAATTGCTTTTCTATGGTTGTTGCCATGCGTTACCACTTTCCTATTGCCATTGATATTTATGATTTTTTGTATACCGGCCGGTTTGACTATCTGGAAATCGGACAATCGGCAGAGTCTATTTTGCAGATGTTTCCTGCGCCTGATTGCGTCCCTAAAGGCTTGTTGGTACAAAAAGGCTGGAATATTTGGCTTTATGGCGATATTGAACTGCATTTCTCCGATAATCGGCTGACACAGATTCGTGCTGATTTTCAGCCTAATACTGCATTAAGCGGCGGCCGTTGGGTAAAGTTGAATCCGTGGTTTTTTGCAAATGGCTGCCTTGATGTATATGCCGTCATTCAACGCTTGGTACAACGCAATATCGATTTTATTAAAACGGAAACGCATACCAATTTGATTTTACAGCTGCAAAGCGGGGTCGAATTGATTTTTGAAAAATGTCGGGGCATGCAACTTGCCTCGTTCCGCAAACAAAAAGCTTCCCTGCCCCATTGGGCGCGTGAAACGGCTTCTTAAATAAAACAATGCCGTCTGAAAACATTATTTCAGACGGCATTATCAGTTACAAACCATTCAATAATTGCCGGATTTTCGTCATCGCCATAGAAGTCTGTTCATCACAGCCATCAGTCCCTACTCCGCTATCAAAGCAATCAATGCTGCTGACGCTGCAAAAGTGGGCATAGGCCATTTTCAACTCCCTGGCCAAAACGGCTTCAGGCATACCGGTCATACCGAGTACATCTACCCCGTCACGGCGATAACGGGCGATTTCTGCTCGGGTCGGACGGCGCGGGCCTTGCAGGCAACCATAAACGGCGGAATCGTAAATCGGCACATTGTGCGCTTTCGTGATATTCAACAATTCTTGTCGCAATTCATCGCAATAAGGGTTGAAAAAATCGGTATGGACGACAGGGCATTCTTGGCCTTCAAAAAAAGTATCTTTACGGCCATAGGTATAGTCGATTAAATCGTCCGGCAACACCAAACTGCCGTTTTCAAAATCGGGATTGATACCGACGACTGAGGAAATGGCAATAATGTTTTCAACGCCTAAAGAGTGTAATGCCCAAATATTGGCGCGATAGTTGATTTCATGCGGCGCGATGGTATGGCTGAAGCCGTGGCGGGCAAGAAAAACAATATCCAAGCGCCCTAACCTGCCGAACAAAATAGGGCTGCTGGTTAAGCCGTAAGGGGTGCGTACGATTTTTCGTTCAGTAATTTCGAGCTCCGGCAGTTTTGTCAAACCGCTGCCGCCGATAATGGCTAACATATAGACTTCCTTTGTTATCAATGGCCGTCTGAAACTTGGATTTCAGACGGCCTTAATGATCGATTTATTTATGTTTGTAGAAATGGCTGCCGAAATAGGCAGATGCACCTTCACGCAATAGAACCAACGTGACGGCGGCAAGCGGCAGGCCGGCAAGCATACCAACGAAGCCCATCAGTTGCCCGAAAGCCATCAACGAGAAAATCACCCAGAAAGGCGAAAGACCGATGCGGTCACCGACGATTTTAGGCGTAATGAAAAAGCTTTCCAAAAATTGTCCGACACCGAATACAGCCCAGACCATCAACAAGTCCTGCCATGAGTTGAACTGCAAAAGCGCGGCAACCGTGGCCAGCAAAAGGCCGGTAAATGCACCCAAATACGGGATAAACACCAAGATACCGGCAATCATACCGATGGCAAATCCGGAATCCAAACCGACCAACATCAAGCCCAAGCCATAGACCAAGCCCATAATCATCATAACCATCAGCTGGCCGCGCAGAAATTCGCCCAAAACTTCGTCCATATTGCCGCTGATACGTGTGTAGGTCTCGATAAAACGGCGCGGAACCAATTTGCTGATTCCGGAAGACCAGCGTTTCCAGTCCAACAAAAAGTAATACAACAGCAAAGGCAACAATACCAAATTGCTGACGCCGCTGATTACGTTGCCGCTTTGACGCATCAAGGTAGGAATCCACGCTTTGAGCGTATTGCTCAACTCATCCGTATGCGACTGTAACCATGCGATGATTGATTCTTGATCGATTTGAATATAATCCCCACTGACGCTGTTGAGCCACGGCAGCAGTTTGTTTTGAACAAAGCCCACGATTTGCGGCAGGCGTTCGGCCAGATTGTTAAACTGGTTCAACAACATAGGCACGATAATCAGCACTAACGACAGCAATACCAGCAAGGCAAACGCCATAATAATCATGGAGGCCGGTGCGCGGCGGATACGCTTCAATTGCAGCCATTCGACCAAGGGATTTAAAACATAGGCCAAAACGGCGGCCACAATAAACGGCGTCAAAACATCGCCCAAGGCATATAAAAGCCAAATAAAGGCTGCAACGACGCAAGCCATAATTACCCACGGTTTTGCGCCACGCTCTTTCTTTTGATACATAAAAAGGTATTTCCCAATTGATGTTTAAGGTTTTCAAAATAAATAAGCAGTATAACAGATTCACAAAGGCCGTCTGAAAGTGCGGCACCAATCAAGGCAAAATAAAATTGTTAACAATAACGCCAAAAAATTCAGCCTGAATCCTCCAATTTAAGATAAAATACGCTCCGACAATCTACCCATACCCGAATAAGGAAATCCAATGAGCACTTCTTTGAGCTATCGTGACGCAGGCGTGGATATCGACGCAGGCGATCAACTGGTCGAAAACATCAAACCTTTTGCCAAACGTACTATGCGCCCTGAAGTGTTGGGTGATTTGGGCGGTTTCGGCGCTTTGGTCGAAATCGGCAAGAAATACAAAAATCCGGTATTGGTTTCCGGTACGGACGGCGTCGGCACCAAGCTGAAACTGGCATTCGACTGGGACAAACACGATACCGTCGGCATCGATTTGGTTGCCATGAGCGTCAACGACATTTTGGTTCAAGGTGCAGAACCTTTGTTCTTCTTGGACTATTTCGCTTGCGGCAAGCTGGATGTTGCCCGCGCGACTGATGTGATTAAAGGTATTGCTCAAGGTTGCGAAGAATCCGGTTGCGCTTTGATTGGCGGTGAAACTGCCGAAATGCCGGGCATGTATCCCGAAGGCGAATACGACTTGGCCGGTTTTGCCGTCGGCGTGGTCGAAAAAGAACGCGTGATTAACGGCCGCAGCATTCAGGCCGGAGATGTTGTTTTGGGCTTGGCTTCCAACGGCGCACACTCCAACGGCTACTCCTTGGTACGCAAAATCATCGAGCGCGACAATCCTGATTTGGACGCGGAATTCGACAACGGCAAAACCTTGCGCGAAGCCATCATCGCTCCTACCCGCCTGTATGTGAAACCTATTCTTGCCGCTTTGGAAAAATTTACCATTAAAGGCATGGCCCACATTACCGGCGGCGGCATTACCGAAAACGTACCTCGCATTTTGCCTGAAAATACCGTTGCGCAAATCGATGCCAAAGCGTGGGAATTGCCTAAATTGTTCCAATGGCTGCAAAAAGCGGGCAATGTGGAAACCCAAGAAATGTACCGTACGTTCAACTGCGGTATCGGCATGGTCGTTATCATTGCCAAAGAAGATGCCGATGCGGTACAGGCATTCTTGAGCGAACAAGGCGAAACCGTTTATCGTTTGGGCGTTATTCGTGAACGCAACGGCGACGAGCATCAAACCCAAGTGGCTTGATTTGAGATGCAATGAAAAAGTGCGGATGATGAATCCGCACTTTTTTATTTACACTACCCTAGCCTACTTCTTCCAAAAATCCTGCCAACTGTGCCGTATCGTGGGCAATCATCAGCTCTTCATTGGTTGGCACAACCAAAACAGCCGGAGAAGAACCTGTCGGGCTGATAATGCCTGAATTGCCGTAGCGTTTTTCCATATTGGCTTTGGTGTCGATGTGCAGACCTAAGAAATCAAGATAAGAAACGGTTTTGGCACGGATGTTGCGCGAGTTTTCGCCGATACCGCCGGTAAACACGAGCGCGTCAACGCCGCCGCAAGCCACAGCCATCGAAGCAATGTATTTGGCAAGGCGGTAGGTCATGACTTCCAGGGCCAAACGCGCACCTTCATGACCTTCGTCCGCCGCGATTTCCAAAGAACGGCAGTCGTTGGAAAGTTCGGAAATACCGAGCAATCCTGATTTTTTGTTCAACATTTCATCAACTTGGGCAACATCCAAACCGGCATGGGAAGTCAGATAGCTGTACACGCCCGGGTCGATGTCGCCGCAGCGTGTACCCATTACCAAACCTTCGATCGGCGTGAAGCCCATACTGGTGTCAACGGATTTGCCGTTTTTGATGGCGGTAATGGATGCGCCGTTGCCTAAGTGGGCAATAATCATGCGGATGTCTTCCAACGGTTTGCCCAAGATGCGAGCGGCTTCAGGGGCAACGTAACGCATACTGGTACCATGGAAACCGTAGCGGCGGAAAGCGTATTTCTTACGCAATTCACGCGGAACGGCATAAGTGTAGGCACGCTCCGGCATGGTTTGGTGGAACGAAGTATCCATCACGCCGACATTGGGCAGACCCGGGAAATGTTCTTGTGCGGCCAAAATACCGTTGATATTGGCAGGGTTGTGCAGCGGAGCGAGCGGAATGCAGGCATTGAGTTCGTCCATGACTGCTTGGTCGATCAAAACAGATTCGCTGTATTTTTCGCCGCCGTGTGCGATGCGGTGGCCGATGGCTTTAATTTGGTCGTGCAGACCATGTTTTTCCAGTTCTTTCAGCAACATGCCTACTGCACCGGCGTGGTCGTTACGGCTGGTCAAAGCAGTTTGGCATTTTTTACCGTCTTTGTTGAACGTAATGATTGCTTCGGGCGTACCCAAGCGTTCGCCGAGACAGCTCAGAAGAACTTTGCCGTTTTTACGGTCGATAACGGCACCTTTGAGTGAAGAGCTGCCGCAGTTCAGAACAAGAATGAGTTGGTTGGACATGGTGTTTCTCCTTTGAATTTTGATTGTTTTTTTGGCTTCAGGCCGTCTGAAAAAAGCAAAAACATTTGAGAGCTTTCCAGATTGCCTTTGGTTTGGTGTTTAGTCAGGCTTCATGCCCAATCCTAATCTCCATTGCAGGTATCGCTACCTGACTAAAATCTGCTTATTTGGTTTTCAGACGGCCTTGTTTAATGCTGCGGCCATCTGAAAACTTAAAAGCAATCTTCCGGCACTCGGACTTGTCCTTCCATAATCACGCGTGCGCTACGGCTCATGACCGCTTTGGTGGCCGTCCATTGTCCGTCCTGACATTCGGCGGCGGCACCGACACGCAGTGTGCCTGACGGATGACCGAAGCGGACTTCTTTACGCGCTCCACCTCCGGCTGCAAGGTTGACCAGCGTTCCGGGCACGGCGGCGGCGGTAGCGATGGCAACTGAAGCGGTACCCATCATCGCATGGTGCAATTTGCCCATGCTCAGCGCGCGCACCAATAAGTTGATGTCGGCAGCTTTGACGGTTTTACCGCTTGAAGCGGTGTAATCGGCCGCAGGGGCGACAAAAGCGACTTTCGGAGTATGGGCGCGGGTGGCGGCTTCGGATACGTCGCTGATTAAGCCCATTTTCAGCGCACCATACGCGCGAATGGTTTCAAATTTTTCCAGAGCCGCGGCATCGTTGTTGATATCGTCTTGCAACTCTTTGCCTGTGTAGCCCAAATCTGCGGCATTCAGGAAAATGGTTGGAATGCCGGCATTGATAAGCGTGGCTTTCAGACGGCCTATATTCGGCACATCAATTTCATCGACCAAATTACCGGTTGGGAACATACTGCCTTCGCCGTCGGCCGGATCAAGAAATTCGATTTGTACTTCGGCTGCCGGAAACGTTACGCCGTCAAGCTCAAAATCGCCTGTTTCCAAAACTGCGCCGTTTTGCATCGGCACATGGGCAATAATGGTTTTGCCGATGTTTTTTTGCCAGATTTTGACAGTACACAGGCCGTCTGAAGGGATTTTGGATTTATCGACCAAGCCTTGTTCGATGGCAAATGCGCCCACGGCGGCGGTCAGATTGCCGCAGTTGCCGCTCCAATCGACAAAAGGTTTGTCGATGGAAACTTGTCCGAACAAATAATCGACATCGTGATCGGCGTGTTCGGATTTGTCCAAAATTACGGCTTTGCTGGTGGACGAACTGGCGTTGCCCAAACCGTCAATCTGTTTGCCGTAAGGGTCTGGGCTGCCAAGTACGCGCAAGAGGATTTTGTCGCGTGCCTCGCCTGCCTCCTGCGCAGCGACCGGCAGATCGGTACGTTTGAAGAAAATGCCTTTAGATGTACCGCCGCGGTAGTAAACGGCTGGAATTTTAATTTGCGGCATTTCGAGTTCTCCTTTGTATTTTTAGTATGGTTTTTTCAGACGACCCCTCAAACATTCGAGGCTGTCTGAAAACCTTTTTGAGCGTAGCCCGGACATTTTGACTATGCCCGATTTACCTTACGCTGCATTTCCTTCTAAAAAGTCTTGTGCGAAACGTTGCAACACGCCACCGGCTTCATATACCAACACTTCTTCTGCGGTATCTAGGCGGCAGGTAACCGGAACTTCGATGGTTTCACCGTTTTTACGGTGAATCACGAGGGTCAGGTCGCAGCGCGGTTTGCGTTCGCCGACAACATCATAGGTTTCCGTACCATCCAGTTGCAGGGTGTGGCGGTTGGTGCCTGGTTTGAACTGCAGCGGTAACACGCCCATACCGATCAAGTTGGTGCGGTGGATACGCTCGAAGCCTTCGGCAACAATCGCTTCCACGCCGGCAAGGCGTACGCCTTTTGCAGCCCAGTCGCGGCTTGAGCCTTGACCGTAGTCCGCACCGGCAATGATGATGAGCGGCTGTTTACGGTTCATATAGGTTTCGATGGCTTCCCACATACGCATCACTTGACCTTCGGGTTCAACGCGTGCCAACGAACCTTGGCGTACGCTGCCGTCTTCGTTTCTCACCATTTCGTTAAACAGTTTCGGATTGGCGAAGGTGGCGCGTTGGGCGGTCAAGTGGTCGCCGCGGTGGGTTGCGTAAGAGTTGAAGTCTTCTTCAGGCAAACCCATTTTCGCCAAATATTCGCCTGCAGCACTGCTGGCCAAAATCGCATTGGACGGCGAGAGGTGGTCGGTGGTGATGTTGTCGGGCAAAATCGCCAGCGGACGCATGCCTCTCAATGTGCGTTCCCCTGCCAGTGCGCCCTCCCAGTAAGGCGGGCGGCGGATATAGGTGGACATTGGACGCCAGTCGTACAGCGGGCTTGGTGCTTTTTGCGCTGTGCCGGTGTCGAACATCGGGATATAAACGTCGCGGAATTGTTGCGGTTTCACATATTCGGCAACGATGGCATCGATTTCTTCATCGGTAGGCCAAATATCTTTCAGGCGGATTTCTTTGCCGTCTGCAACGCCGAGTACGTCGTTTTCAA
Source organism: Neisseria sp. HMSC061H08 (assembly GCF_001836795.1). Taxonomy (NCBI): domain Bacteria; kingdom Pseudomonadati; phylum Pseudomonadota; class Betaproteobacteria; order Neisseriales; family Neisseriaceae; genus Neisseria; species Neisseria sp. HMSC061H08. The sequence continues at coordinate 24,150 of NZ_KV830562.1, forward strand.
TATCGAAACGGATGCTGCCTGCCAGCGCGTAGGCAACGACCAACGGAGGCGAAGCGAGGAAAGCCTGTTTCGCATACGGATGGATACGACCGTCGAAGTTTCGGTTGCCTGACAATACGGCAGTGGCGTACAAATCGCGGTCGATGATTTCCTGCTGGATTTTCGGATCCAGCGCGCCGCTCATGCCGTTACAAGTGGTACATGCGAAGGCAACGATACCGAAGCCGAGTTTTTCCATTTCAGGCAGCAGGCCTGCTTCTTTCAAATAGATTTCGGCTACTTTTGAACCCGGGGCAAACGAAGATTTCACCCAAGGTTTGCGTTTCAAGCCGAGGCGGTTGGCATTGCGTGCCAACAGCGCGGCGGCTACAACGTTGCGCGGATTGGAAGTATTGGTACATGAAGTAATTGCGGCAATAACCACTGCACCGTCAGGCATTTGGCCATCTGAAGGCTCTTCATAAGGTTTAGCCAAGCCTTTGCTGGCCAAATCGGCAGTCGCAAAACGGGCATGGGGGTTACTTGGGCCTGCCATATTGCGCGTTACGCTGCTCAAATCAAATTTCAAAACACGAGGATAAACGGCGGTTTTCAAGGCATCTGCCCACAAGCCTGCAGTTTTGGCGTAGGTTTCCACCAATTTCACTTGCGCGTCGTCGCGACCGGTCAGTTTCAAATAATCAATGGTTTGCTCATCAATAGCGAACATCGCGGCAGTCGCGCCGAACTCAGGGGTCATGTTGGAAATAGTGGCACGGTCGCCGATGGACAGGCTTCTTGCGCCCTCGCCGAAGAATTCGACAAATGCGCCAACCACGCGCTCTTTACGCAAAAATTCGGTCAGTGCCAACACGATGTCGGTGGCAGTAATGCCTGGCTGGCGTTTACCGGTCAGCTCAACGCCGACAATATCAGGCAGACGCATCATGGAGGCACGACCCAACATCACGGTTTCGGCTTCCAAACCGCCCACGCCTACGGAAATCACGCCCAGTGAATCGACGTGCGGCGTATGTGAGTCAGTACCGACGCAGGTGTCGGGAAACGCCACGCCGTTTTTGACTTGGACAACCGGCGACATTTTTTCCAAGTTGATTTGGTGCATAATGCCGTTGCCCGCTGGAATCACGTCCACATTTTCAAAGGCGGTTTTTGTCCAGTTGATGAAGTGGAAACGGTCTTCGTTACGCCGGTCTTCGATTTCGCGGTTTTTGCGGAAAGCATCAGGATCGTAACCGCCACATTCAACGGCCAGAGAGTGGTCGACGATGAGCTGGGTTTGCACCACAGGATTCACTTTGGCAGGATCGCCGCCTTTTTCGGCAATCGCATCGCGCAGACCTGCCAAATCCACCAACGCTGTCTGACCCAGAATATCGTGACACACCACGCGCGCCGGATACCAAGGGAAATCGATTTCCTGTTTTCCCTCAATCAGCTGACCCAGCCAGCTTTGCAGCGTAGGCAGGTCGACTTTGTCTGCGCGGTTGACCAAGTTCTCAGCCAAGATGCGGCTTGTATAAGGCAGCTTGTCGTAAGAGCCTGGTTTGATATCTTCACACGCCTGACGCGCGTCGTAATATTCCAAATCCGTACCGGGTAAAGCTTTGCGGTAGCGTTGGTTGGCAGTCATGTCGGTTCTCCTAAAATCTATTCTTTTTTTGGTTTTGGGGTTTCAGACGGCCTGTTGATTCGGACCTTCAGGCCGTCTGAAACCATAAATTCTGTTTTATTGCTTGTTGTCTGAAATCTATTCGCGGTATGAAAAAAAAATTGCTGCTCCGCTACCATCATTCCCGTATAGACGGAAATCCAAACTTAAATCTTTCAGCACTCTTTACAGCAGAACATTTCAACTTTTGAATTTCTGCCTGTATGGGAATGACGACAGCAGAGCAGCATGTTTTCCAAACGGCCGGCTCTCTCTCTCGCATACTGCACTAGGCCGTCGAAAAACGAAAACTTAATTTATTCATTGTTTTCAAACGGCATTTCGAGATGGGGCGGGCTGGCGGCCCACCCTACTGTTACGCGTATTAGCGGTTTTCAATCTCCACGAATGCCAAATCTTCAGGGCCTGTGTAGTTTGCGCTCGGACGGATGATTTTGCCGTCTTTGCGTTGCTCGAGAACGTGTGCGCTCCAACCGGTTGTACGGGAAATCACGAACAGCGGTGTGAACATAGCGGTCGGTACGCCCAATTTTTGGTAGGAAACGGCAGAGAACCAGTCCAGATTCGGGAACATTTTTTTCTCTTCCCACATCACGCTTTCCAAGCGTTCGGCAATGTCAAAGAGGCGCATATCGCCGGTTTCTTTGCTCAAACCGCGTGCCACTTCTTTAATGACAACGTTGCGAGGGTCGGAAATGGTGTACACCGGATGACCGAAACCGATCACGATTTCTTTACGGCCGATGCGTTCGCGGATGTCGGCTTCGGCTTCGTCGGCATTGCGGTAGCGTTTTTGAATATCGTAAGCCACTTCGTTCGCGCCGCCGTGTTTTGGACCTTTCAGCGCGCCGATTGCACCGGTAATGCTGGAGTACATATCAGAGCCTGTACCAGCAATCACGCGAGCGGTAAAGGTAGAAGCGTTGAACTCGTGTTCAGCATACAGAATCAGTGAAACGTGCATGGCTTTGATATGTGATTCGCTTGGGCGTTTGCCGTGCAACAGGTGCAGGAAATGACCGCCGATGGTCTCTTCGTCGCTTTCAACTTCAATGCGTTTGCCGTTGTGCGAATATTGATACCAGTACAGCAGGATGCTGCCGAGACTGGCGATCAGTTTGTCGGCGATGTCGCGCGCTTCACTTTCCGGATGGCTTTCACGTTCAGGATGAACGCAACCCAGCATGGATACGCCGGTACGCATCACGTCCATCGGATGGGTATGTGCAGGCAGGCTTTCCAAAACTTTGATCACACGGATAGGCAGGCCGCGCATGGATTTGAGCTTGGTTTTATAAGCGGCCAACTCGAATTTGTTGGGCAAATGACCGTGAATCAGCAGGTGGGCGACTTCTTCAAACTCGCATTTTTGTGCCAAATCCAGAATGTCGTAACCGCGATAGCTCAAATCATTGCCGGTACGGCCAACGGTACACAATTCGGTATTACCGGCCGCAACGCCGGAAAGCGCAACGGATTTTTTAGGTTTGAAAGTCGGGGTTTGCGTAGTTGCAGTCATGGTATTTCTCCTTTGTATTTTTATGGGTTTTATTTCTTCAGACGGCCAATGCGGATTTGTTGAAAGGCCGTCTGAAAGCGGTTACTTATTTTTGAAACAATTTATCCAGTTTTTGCTCGAAGGCATGATAGTTCAGATGCTCGTACAGCTCGGCACGGGTTTGCATACTGTCAACCACTGCAGCCTGAGTGCCATCGCGCATAATCGCTTCATAAACATTCAAAGCGGCTTTGCTTGCTGCGCGGAATGATGACAGCGGATACAGAACCAACGACACGCCGTTTTCAGCCAGCTCGCTTTGCGTATAAAGCGGTGTAGCACCAAACTCGGTAATGTTGGCCAATACAGGTACTTTCACTGCATCTGCAAATTGGCGGTACATTTTCAAATCGGTCATGGCTTCAGGGAAAATCATGTCTGCACCGGCTTCGACACAAGCCTGAGCGCGTTCGATAGCGGCATCCAAACCTTCTACCGCCAGCGCATCGGTACGCGCCATAATCACAAAGTTTTCATCAACGCGAGCATCGACGGCAGCTTTGATACGGTCGACCATTTCATCTTTAGATACAATGGCTTTGTTCGGACGGTGGCCGCAGCGTTTTTGCGCTACCTGATCTTCGATGTGAACCGCTGCAACACCAGCGCGTTCAAAGTTGCGAATGGTACGGGCAATATTGAATGCCCCGCCCCAACCCACATCGATGTCCACCAGCAAAGGCGTATCCACGTTATCCGTAATGCGTCGTGCGTCGATCAGCACATCTTCCATTGTGGTGATGCCTAAATCAGGGATACCGCAAGAGCAAGCTGCCACGCCGCCGCCAGACAGATAGATGGCTTTGAAACCGCTTTGGGTGGCCAATCGTGCAAAGTAAGCATTGACGCAACCGACGACGGCAAGAGGATTCGATTCTTTCACGGCTTGGCGGAAACGTGCTCCGGCAGAGTGTTGACTCATCATATTTCTCCTTTATAGACTTTTTTTCAGTATTAATCGGACGGCTCAGTTTTTTCACAACTTGAAACGAACCGTTTAAAAAGAAACAATCGTTCTAAAAACTGTTTTCAGACGGCCTGTAAAATTTCAATCATCAACCATCTGAAAATTTAAAATCAATAAATACAAATAGTTATCAAAAATAATAAATACAATAAGGCTGAAGCGAAGGTATACGTTTTTTAATTTTTATTAATCAGTATATGAATGCTGTTGGGGATACAGATATTTTAAAACCCGAAGCGTTTGTAGGAATACGGAAACTGGATTCGGGTTGAGAGCCTTCAGACCGTCGGGACTGCCAATAAGCTGGCGGCGACGGGAGCGGCAGAGATGGGAGAAAATCTATAACAAGAGAGAGTGGTTTGATACAGATTCATGATGATGTTCCTTTGTAGTGCGATGTAGTTTTTATTTATGGAAACAAATTTAAAAAATAAAACCGGTCTTGTCAAACACTTTTTTCAAAAAAATTATAAAAAATTCAGTTATTAATAAACGATTTTTTTGCAACAAATGTAAAAAACGGACAGGTTGCACCACATCAAATCCTTGTGTGGCCTAGCTTCTGTCCGTTTTGTACTTTTGGCTGATAGTCAGAATAATTGTAAACAATCTGTCTAAAAATAATTTATAATTGATTCATTTATAAAGAACTTTTAAATATACCTTCTGAAAAAATTAAAATTTTTGCCTTTAAATTTTCAGACGGCCTTTGCATGATGACTACTCTGCACTAAATGCCGTCTGAAAAGTCTGTTTGCCAATGGTAATGTCGGTAGTGTAATCATGGCGGCCTTCGACGCAAAATGGCAAGCGGATTTGCGCAGCCTGCCAACTTTGCGGCGATTGTTGCGTCAGGTTGTAGCGGTTGAAGCCCATGTCCATGTTTTTCATACTGAAACTGATACTGACCGCGCCCGTATTCTTCGGGACATTCTCCACCACAATATCAAATGGCTCGTGCGTATTGATGGATGTTGCACGCACTTTTGAACCGTCAGGCAGGACGCAGCCTTGTGTCAAATTACATTCGACTACTTTCGTTTTTGATTGCTGTTGCTGCCACCAATCCAAGAGCAGCAGTTTGGCCGCCGCAAACACAATCAGTAAGACAGCGGCAATCAGTAGTTTTTGATTTTTACTCATTTCAGACGGCCTCAATGTCATTATCGGTCAAAACAGCATGCACACCCATGCTCTGCCACTGTTCGCGATAAATGGAAACCATACTTTCCGGCGCAGCTGCAATCAGCGGCATAGGCACGCCTTGCGCCAAAATATCGACAACTTGCTTGGCTGCCGCTTCATTCGCTACTTTCCAAACGACAGCATCGGCATTTTGCACCTGCTGCCATTGTGCGGCGTTTTCAATGATTGGCCACACGCTGGGTGCTTCTATCGGTTTGCCTTGTTGCCAATCGGCAAAATCCAACAATGCAGCAGATGCGGTTTGATGCTGAGCCGACAGATACGGCACAACATGATATTCGCCCATGCTGTTTTGACCGATAAATCCGCTTTTCAGACGGCCTTGAAGCTGGCGCGGAATGGATAGGGAACGTAATAATGCGCTATTGGCAGGCAACATCGGCGCAACGGTAAAATCCCCTGCCTTCTGCCATGCCCATTTCTGCCCTTCCCTCGATTGGATTTCGCCCGTCCATTGGTCGGCTTCCACCCATAAAAAATGCAGACGTACATGTGCGTGTTCGTAGGAATGGACTTTCGTCAGCCACGGCGTAGCGGCGAGGATACGGATGCCGAGTTCTTCTTCAAACTCGCGTTGCAAGGCTTGAAAATCACTTTCACCGGCTTCCACCTTGCCGCCGGCAAATTCCCAATAGCCGGCATACGGTTTGCCCTCGGGGCGGGAACTGAGCAGGTAGCGGCCGTTTTTGTCGAGCAAAATCCCGGCAACCACTTGCACCAATGGACGTGTGTCTTCAGTCATCATGAGATTATTCTTATATGAGGCAGGCGGCGACACCTGCCGATTTATGCGTAAAAAAACGATGTCGGGCCCATACGCCCGACTTTCAACAAATATCTAACCCTTCAGGCCGTCTGAAAAGGATTTTATCTTTCAGAATACTTAAATCCGGCCTTATTTTTCCGCAATGACAAAAGCCATGACGGTATCTTCTTCATCGCTCATGCTCAGATGACAACCGCTGATACCCTGCTCTTCCAGCCATTTGGTCAAAGCCGGTGCAAAAAACAATTCAGGTTTGCCCAATACATCATGCCCGACACCGATATTGCGGAAAGACACCACGCCGCGTATGCCCGTACCGACGGCTTTGGCAAAAGCCTCTTTGGCGGCAAAGCGTTTGGCAAGATAGTTGACCGGTTTGCCTGCCTGCGGAAATTCCAACAGCTCTTCCGGGCTGAGAATGCGTTGCGCAAATGCCAGTCCGAATTTTTTGTTCAGGCGGATAATGCGTTTGAGGGAAACAATGTCTGTACCAATTCCGTAAATCATGGGTCTGCTCCTTGTTTAAATAGTCAGGCCGTCTGAAAGTGTGGATACCGGCCAAAGCAAATCTCCTTAGCCGGTATAGCTAATGCCATTAAGGCAACATTCTGGCTCTGAACATGACTTCCTTCATCTGGCGGACTGCTTCAGGCAGGCCGAGGAAGAGTGCTTGGGAAATCAGCGAATGGCCGATGTTCAGTTCGCGGATGGCGAGGATTTGAGCAATCGGCGTAACGTTGTGAATGGTCAGGCCGTGTCCGGCATTGACGACCAAACCCAAATCGCTGGCGTAATGCGCGCCGTTTTGAATGCGCTCGAATTGTTTTATTTGCTCGGCGTGGCTGTGTGCATCGGCATATGCGCCGGTGTGCAATTCGATAACGGGCGCGCCGACATCATAAGCGGCTTGGATTTGCGCGTTGTCGGCATCGATAAACAAGGACACGCGGATGCCTGCGTCGGTCAGGATTTTGGTGAACTCGGCCACTTTATCCTGTTGCGCCAATACGTCCAAACCGCCTTCTGTGGTCACTTCTTGACGTTTTTCAGGTACGAGGCACACATCTTCCGGCATGACGTTGAGCGCGTTTTCCAGCATTTCTTCCGTCAGCGCCATTTCCAAATTCAGGCGCGTGCGGATGGCGTTTTTAACGGCAAACACGTCCGCATCTTTAATATGGCGGCGGTCTTCACGCAAGTGCATGGTAATCAAATCTGCGCCGTGGGTTTCCGCAATCAGCGCCGCTTCGACAGGGCTGGGATAAATCGTACCGCGCGCATTGCGGACGGTGGCAATATGGTCGATGTTTACGCCTAACAACATAATAATGTCCTTTCATTAAGGTTTCAGACGGCCTGAGTCATTACCTATCAAAGGCCGTCTGAAAAAATTCAACTGCCCAAACCAAACTGTTGCAACTGCTGCAAAACCTGCCGAGATTTGATGCCCTCGGGGAGAAGGTTGTCAATCAAAAGCCGCGTTACTTTCAAAGCCTGCCCCAGACTTTCCTGATGAACGAAACTACCTTCCCTCAAATCGATTAAAGTCGCGCCCAATACGGCAACGCCCTTATTGAGCGCATGGAAACGGTTGGCCTCGGCTAGGGGAACCACAGCCTCTTCCGGTGTGAGCCAATATGTTTCTTCGCCATTGATTTCATTGCCGTTGCCGTCATGAAACAAATCAGGGGCAAAGCCCAAGCGTGTCAACAGCGACCACTCAAAACGGCGCAAAGCGGCAATATGGTTGGCCTCGCAACAAATGGTTTTCATGGTTTCTGCCAAAACATCGTAAAGCTCGGGCAACGGGTCTTCGCGGACGGTCAACTTCAGCATCAACTCGTTCACATACAATCCGCTGAACAAAGCCCTGCCCTGCGGCTGCGGCCACCCGCCTATCCATTCGGCGCGATGCAGGGTCTTCAACTCTTGCGAACCATACCAAGATGCGCTCACCGGCACAAACGGCACCAACACGCCGCGCAATTCGCTCTGCCGTTTGCGCGCGCTTCTGGCCAACAAAGCCACCCGCCCATAACGGCGGCTGAAAGCCTCCACCCACAAGCTGCTCTCGCGCCACGGGGCGGAAGCAAGCAGAAAGATAGGTTCGTGGTTGATGCGGTTTGGTTGCGCCATAAGGGTTTGGAAAGATAAAGATTGTGTCGATTATAACGGAAAATCGACGCAAAAAGGCCGTCTGAAAGTCTGCCTTCTATAAAGGCCGTCTGAAAACCTTTATAATCCGTTTTGAATGAACAACCGACTTTCCTGTGTTTATGCCGAAATTCCCTTTTAAATCCGCCCTTTCCCTGCTCTCCGCAGCCCTATTGTCCGCCTGCTCGCTGGTGAAATATCAGCCTGTTGCCGGTATTGATACGGTCGACCTGCAACGCGGCTACCGCTTTGAAACCAGCCGGCTTCAGCGCAACGACGAAGACGATACGCTTATTGTGTTGATGTTCTCCGGCGGCGGTACACGCGCGGCGGCCTTGGGTTATGGCGTGTTGGAGCAACTTCATAAGCAACAGATTACCATCGGCGGTAAAAAACAGTCTTTGATGTCGAATGTCGATGTGGTGGTCGGCGTATCCGGCGGTTCGGTTTTGGCGGCTTATTTTGCACTCAAGGGCGAAGAAACTATTCCCTTGTTTTACAAACGTTTTCTCCACCAAAACTTCCAACGCCAAGTTGTCAAACAAGCATTTTCCATGTCCAACCTTCCCCGACTGGCCTCGCCTGAATACGGACGCGGCGATCTGTTACAGGAGCAGTTTGAAAACTACCTTTTCGGCAAAACCACTTTCCGCGATTTAGAAAAAAATGCCAAAGGCCCGTTTGCCATCATTTCCGCCACCGATATGGGCATAGGCGAGCGTTTCAATTTCACGCAAGAATATTTCGACCCGATGTGTATCAACTTAGGCGACTTGCGACTTGCCCGCGCTGTCGCTGCTTCAAGCTCCGTGCCTATGGTGTTTGCACCGATTACCCTAAACAACAACGGCGGACGCTGCAACTACACACCGCCGATCAAAATCGAAGATGCAGACGACAGCAAAACAGGCAGACAACAAAGCCGCACCATAAAAGAATTTTACGAGCGCTTCCAAAAATACGCAGACGGGAAAAACCGACCCTACATCCACCTGATAGACGGCGGCCTGACCGACAATCTGGGTATGCGCAGCCTTTTGGATATGACGGAAATGTACCCAGAAAAAATCCTAACAAACAAAATCCTGCAAAACAACATCCGCCATATCGTCGTCATCAACGTCAATGCGCAAAACCAAGTCAGCAGCAATTTGGACAAAACCGCGGCCGTTCCCGGTTTCCGCGATGTCGTCTCCTCTATCGTCAATATCCCCATTGACCAAAACTCGCAAGAATCCCTGCGCCGTTTCCGTGCCTTCGTCGATCAGTGGAATAAAGACAAACAAACCGACGGCATCAGCTTCTCCTTCGTCAGCCTCAACCTCAAAGACCTCCCTCCTTCCGAGTTGAGGGAAAAAGTATTGAACATTCCGACCAGTTTTTATCTGCCGCCGGAAGATGTGGACAACCTGCGTACCAGCGCTGCCGAACTGATGAAGCAATCGTTGGACTACCGCAACCTGCTGACAGAATTTGCAGCGCACCACAATCCCGACGCCATCTTTGCCGAACCGCTGCCGGACGCTAAAGATTTCAAACCGTTAAACGAAAAAGAAACACAGAAACAATCTGTTCCATAAAGTATTGCTCTGTTAAAATAGACAAATAGATTTCAACCCCTTCAGACGGCCTCAGAGATAAAGGCCGTCTGAAAAAAATATCAAAAATAGAATACAACCATGACCGAAAAAACCACACCTATCGTTACCGATATTGACCGCCCTATTCTCGTTCCGCCCGGCGGCCATAAAAAAGTCCTGCTGCATTCCTGCTGCGCCCCATGTTCCGGCGAAGTGATGGAAGCCATGCTTGCCAGCGGCATCGACTACACCATTTATTTTTACAACCCCAATATCCATCCGCACAAAGAATATATGTTGCGCAAAGAAGAAAACATGCGCTTTGCGGACAAATTCGGCATCCCTTTTGTCGATAAAGACGACGACTACGAAAACGACCGCAAAGAATGGTTTGTCAAAGCCAAAGGCATGGAATTTGAACCCGAACGCGGTATCCGCTGCACCATGTGTTTCGATATGCGTTTTGAAAAAGCGGCACAATATGCCCATGAAAACGGCTTTCATGTTTTCACCAGCTCACTGGGCATTTCACGCTGGAAAGACATGAAACAGATCAACGGCTGCGGCCATCGCGCTGCAGAGCCGTACGATGACTTGGTTTATTGGGATTTCAACTGGCGCAAAGGCGGCGGCAGCGCACGCATGATTGAAATCAGCAAGCGCGAGCATTTCTACCAACAAGAATATTGCGGTTGCGCCTACTCCCTGCGCGACTCCAATGCCCACCGCAAATCGCAAGGCCGCATCCCCATCAAGCTGGGCGTGTTGTATTACGGTGATGAATCCACCCAATACGAGCCTCAAGCCGAAAACAAAATCATTGTTGAGAAATAAATATCAAAGGCCGTCTGAAACATTCAGACGGCCTTTGTTTAAATCAGACGATTAACGGCGGCGGAATTTGCCGTGATCAAAATCATCAAATGCCTGATAAGCGGCTTGGCATTGGATTTTTTGCTCGGCATAAGGCAAACCGCGGAACGCTTTTGCCGCTTTATGGTTTTCCCTCAACTCGGCCTTGTTGCCCTTATAGCGATACCAAGCGGCACGACGCTCAAGGTATCTCTTGCAAGCAGGATGCAATTTGTTTTTCTTCGCTGGCTGGTGTTTATTCACATGAGGGCCATGCGGCTTGGCTGCCACCTCGGCAGAATAAGCACCCAAACCCAATACGGCAACTGCCGCCAGTGCGGAACCTAAATTTTTCAACATTAACATGATTCGCCTCCTAAATAGTTTTTCCATTATATGTTTCGCCAGGGCACCGGCAAAACGCCCATTTTTTACATGACAAAAATGTGGTTAATTACTACATCATACTACTTGCTTTGCAAAATTTAACACACCTTCCATTTAGACGAAACCTGAATATAAATTTCTTTATTTCATAAGCCTCTAGCCAATGTCTAGCCAAATGTGATGCAAACGCAAAATAATGCCAAATCGCCACAAAGCCACATAAAATCTAGTTTAAACCTCCCATCCTCTAATCCACACCCCGAAAAAAGCGCATTGTCAAGTCTAGTTAAACAAAGAAAAATACATTATATTGTGCCGTTCAAAGCAATCACATACCGTATCTTGTGTTTTTTAATGGGGGACTGAACAATGAATGCAGCAACGAATATTAAAGTAACCAAACGCGACGGACGCTTGGAAGATATCAATTTAGACAAAATCCACCGCGTTGTTACTTGGGCGGCGGAAGGCTTACAAAACGTCTCCGTATCGCAAGTCGAGCTCAAATCACATATTCAGTTTTACAACGGTATCCGTACCGACGACATCCATGAAACCATCATCAAGGCCGCGGCTGACCTGATCTCACAAGATACGCCCGATTATCAATATCTGGCCGCCCGCCTCGCTATTTTCCATCTGCGCAAAATCGCTTATGGCGAATTCGAACCGCCTCACCTCTACGATCACGTTAAAAAACTGACCGAAGCAGGCAAATACGACCGCCACATCATCGCAGATTACAGCCGCGAAGAATTCGACGAGCTGAATGCCTATATCGACCACAGCCGTGATATGACCTTCTCTTATGCTGCCGTAAAACAGCTGGAAGGCAAATATCTGGTTCAAAACCGCGTTACCCGCCAAATTTATGAAACGCCGCAGTTCTTATACATTTTGGTGGCCATGTGTCTCTTCAGCAAATATCCGAAAGAGACCCGTTTGGATTACGTCAAACGCTTTTACGATGCCGTTTCCACATTTAAAGTATCGCTGCCGACCCCGATTATGAGCGGCGTGCGCACGCCTACGCGCCAATTCTCAAGCTGCGTATTGATTGAATGCGACGATAGCCTTGACTCCATCAACGCCACCACCAGCGCGATTGTGAAATACGTTTCCCAACGAGCAGGCATCGGCATCAATGCCGGCCGTATCCGCGGCTTGGGCAGTGAAATCCGTGGCGGCGAAGCACAACACACCGGCTGTATCCCATTCTTCAAAATGTTCCAAGCGGCCGTTAAATCCTGCTCGCAAGGCGGCGTACGCGGCGGTGCTGCAACCTTGTTCTACCCATTGTGGCACATCGAAGCCGAAAGCCTGTTGGTATTGAAAAACAACCGCGGCGTAGAAGACAACCGTATCCGCCAACTGGACTACGGCGTACAAATCAATCGCCTGCTGTACACCCGCTTGATCAAAGGCGGCAACATTACCCTGTTCTCGCCGAATGAAGTTCCGGGTTTGTATGATGCCTTCTTCGCCGATCAAGACGAATTCGAGCGCCTCTACACTCAATACGAGCAAGATCCAAACATCCGCAAACGTACTTTGCCGGCAACAGAATTGTTCTCTACCCTGATGCAGGAGCGCGCCGGTACCGGTCGTATCTACATCCAAAACGTTGACCACTGCAACACGCACAGCCCGTTTGATCCGCGTGTTGCGCCTGTTCATCAGTCCAACTTGTGCATGGAAATCGCCCTGCCGACCAAACCTTTGGACAACATCAACGATCCGAACGGCGAAATCGCCCTATGTACCTTGTCCGCCTTCAACTTGGGCGCATTGAACAACTTGGACGAACTGGAAGAGCTTGCCGATTTGACCGTACGCGCACTTGATGCCCTGTTGGATTATCAAGACTATCCGGTTGCAGCAGCGCGCACCGCAACCATGAACCGCCGCACACTCGGCATCGGCGTCATCAACTACGCCTACTATTTGGCGAAAAACGGCGTACGTTACAGCAACGACTCCGCCCTCGGCCTGACCCACCGCACCTTTGAAGCCATGCAGTATTACCTGCTCAAAGCATCGGTAAACCTTGCCAAAGAATACGGCGCATGCCCGCTGTTTAACCAAACCGTTTATTCGCAAGGCAAACTGCCTATCGACACCTACAAAAAAGACTTGGACGCCGTGTGCAACGAGCCTTTGCACTACGACTGGGAAAGCCTGCGCGCCGACATCGTCAAATACGGCCTGCGCAACTCTACCCTGACCGCACTCATGCCGTCTGAAACCAGCTCGCAAATTGCCAACGCCACCAACGGCATCGAGCCCCCACGCGGCCTGGTCAGTGTTAAAGCATCGAAAGACGGCATCCTGAAACAAGTCGTACCGGAGTTTGAAACCCTGAAAGACGCCTACGAAACCCTGTGGCAGCTTCCCGGCAACGAAGGCTACCTGAAACTCGTCGGCGTAATGCAAAAATTCGTCGATCAATCGATTTCCGCCAATACCGCCTACGACCCGAACAAATTTGAAGGCAGCAAAGTTTCCATGAAACAAATGCTGAAAGATCTGCTGACCGCCTATAAATACGGCGTCAAAACCCTGTACTACCATAACACCCGAGACGGCGCGGACGATACGCAGACCGATATTCAAGATGATGGCTGCGCAGGTGGGGCTTGTAAGATTTGAGCATATTAAAGATTGTTGAAGATTTGTAAGAAAATTTAATATGAGTATTATGGATACAACAGCTATAACTATTTTAACTGCAGGTGCTACAACATTATTGACAAAGGGAGCTGAGGCACCAGCTCATACATTAAATCTAGTGTGGAAACAAGTATTTGGACCTATTGATTTATGGATGGAAAAACAACAATTAAAAAGGAAAAAAGAGTTAGCTGATTTCAGTGATAGACTTAATAAAAATTTAGAAAAAATTCCTCAAGAAGAAATTCAAGAACCTAAATATAGTATTTTAGGACCTGCAATCGAGGCATCTCAATATTACCTTGAAGAAGAAGAGCTTAGGGAAATATTTGCAAAATTAGTATCTACCTCCTTTGATGCTAGAAATAATGGAAAGATCCACAATAGCTTTGTTGAAAAAGTTAAGTCTTTATCATCCCATGATGCAAAACTTCTTCAATTAATGAAAGACTTAAAAAGTATAGCAATTAGCAAATATTATATTAAAAAAAATAATGACGATGCATTAATTTTTTTTAATTTAATTGTTTGCCTTGCATTTGGAGAGCAAGACATTGAAAAAACGGCAATATCTATAGATAATTTAATCCAATTAGGTTTGGTACGTATTGATTTTGATAGATGTTTTCTAGATGATAAGCAATATGAAGATTTTTATTCTACTAGTTTACTTGAGTCTTTAAGCATATGTAATCCACTTACAGATTTAAGATTAAAAATTCAAAGTTTATTAGAAAAAAATTATTCTAAAAATGAAATTGCTTTAGATTTGAATATTTCTATTTTAGATATTGAGGATTGTTTAGAAGAAAAAAAAGTAGAGTTGAAAAAAGGTGTGTGTGAATTAACTTCATTAGGAAATATGTTTGTGAATATATGTTGTTGATTTATATAAATACGTACTCTTTAAATTTGTAAATTCTATCCCTAAGAGAAACAGCCATGTCCTGCGAACACTTAACTATGTCATACAGCACTTTTTCCAAAACCAAAAACGACGCGCTGAAAGAGCCGATGTTTTTTGGTCAACCGGTAAATGTCGCCCGTTATGACCAGCAGAAATACGAAGTATTTGAAAAACTGATTGAAAAACAATTGTCTTTCTTCTGGCGTCCCGAAGAAATCGACGTATCGCGCGACCGTATTGACTACGCCAATCTGCCCGAACACGAAAAACATATTTTCATCAGCAATCTGAAATACCAAACCCTACTCGATTCGATCCAAGGCCGCAGCCCGAATGTTGCGTTCTTACCTTTGGTGTCTATTCCTGAGCTGGAAACGTGGATTGAAACGTGGAGCTTCAGCGAAACCATCCACTCGCGCAGCTATACTCATATCATCCGTAATATCGTGAATGATCCGTCAGTCGTATTCGATGATATTGTGCAAAACAAATACATCATCGCTCGTGCCGAAGACATTGCCTGCTATTACGATGATTTGATTGAATACACCCAGTATTACAATCTGTTGGGCGAAGGTTCGCACAATATCGGTGGCAAGCTCGTTACCGTGTCTTTGCGCGAGTTGAAGAAAAAGCTCTATCTCTGCCTGATGTGCGTCAATGTATTGGAAGCCATCCGCTTCTACGTTTCATTCGCCTGCTCGTTCGCCTTTGCCGAGCGTGAATTGATGGAAGGCAACGCTAAAATCATCAAGCTGATTGCCCGCGACGAAGCCCTGCACCTGACCAGCACCCAGCATATGCTCAACCTGATGCGTGCCGGTGCCGATGATCCTGAAATGGCTGAAATTGCGAATGAATTGCAGGACGAGTGTTTCAACCTCTTCAAAAAAGCAGCCGAGCAGGAAAAAGAATGGGCGGCCTATCTGTTTAAAGACGGCTCAATGATTGGCCTGAACAAGGAAATTCTGGCTCAATACGTTGAATACATTACCAATCTGCGTATGCAGGCGGTTGGCCTTCCTGCCGGATTTGAAGGTGCGACCCAAAATCCGATTCCTTGGATCAACGCATGGCTGTCTTCTGACAATGTACAGGTTGCGCCGCAGGAAGTGGAAATTTCTTCTTACTTAATCGGTCAGATTGATTCGGAAGTCAGCGCGGACGATTTGGGCGATTTCGAGCTGTAAACCGCGTTTCAGACGGCCTTTGGGCGTAACCGGCCGTCTGAAAATCTCTTTTCAATCCTCAAGGTATAACCAAAAATGAAGATTTATGGCGACATTGCGGTAAAAGCAGCTGAATCATATTCTAAATATGAAGATATGGAACAAGCTTGGACAGAGATTGCGGCATCATTTCCCATCAAGGAGTCAATTAGAAAAAAAGGATGCCCAAAGAATGCATTTTTGGGATTGTGTCGTGCGGGGTTGGTTAAAGGAATCAACCCGGAAAAAGTCAAAACCAAACATTCCAAAAACGGAGAATATGCCGTTGCAGCGGTCAGCCTTTTAAAAAATGATCCCGAATGGGCAAATCAGAAAAAATCCGTTTTCTGGCGCGAAATTGTGGGTAATGAAAAAAAATATAACAGCCAGCTTCATGTCGTTTTGGCCTTGTGGGAAAAAGGCTTGATTATTTGAATTTTATATATTTAAGGCCGTCTGAAACATTGTTCAGACGGCCCCTATGCCCTAAAACACACATGGCACTCATTAGCACACACGACAAAACCTTCCAACTCCAACAAGGCGAAACCTTATTGGAGGGCTTGGAGCGCACTGGACACGAAGTTGAATACCAATGTCGCAGCGGTTATTGCGGTTCATGCCGGGTTAAAATCTTGGATGGGAAAGTCTCTTATGATAATTTTCCGCTCGCTTTTGTCGCACCCGGAGAAATTTTGCCGTGCTGCTGTCGGGTTACCGAAGACATCAAACTTGATTGTCGGGAACGCATCAAAGAGCCGGATTTATTTGATGTCGATTTATTTGAAGACAAATAAAAAATGCCGTCTGAACATTATGGCCGAAATCTTTGATTTCATTTCCACCGTTCAGACGGCATTTTGTATGACAAAGCTTATTTACGCTCGCCAACCGGCAAAACTGTTTTGCCGAAAGATTCGTTAATAACTTCCGCAGCGGCCAAGTAGAACGCACCAAGTGCAGTTACCAAGCCTAAACAACCGCCGATATGGACGATGCTATGATTTTCCATGCCATCGCCAATGCCCAGGGCAAAGAACGTCAGCGTCAAGAAAAAGAATATGGCACTCAATACTTTAGGCTTGGTCAAGGTGGCCACAAACATCATCAGCGAAAACATACCCCATGCGCAAAGATACCAGCCGATAAATGCCGGGGCTGTTTCACCTTTAAAAAAGATGGTGAACAAAGCCCATGTCCACCAGAAGGCGCCATAGCTGATAAAAGCGGTAAAGCCGAACGTATTGCCTTTCTTGAACTCAAACATACCGGCAATAACTTGGGCGATACCACCAAAGGCGAGAGCCATGCCCAAAACTAAGCCGACACCCTCTTGAGCAGTAAAAAAGCCGCCGTTAATCAGACTGAGCAACCAAGTTGTCAATGCAAAGCCACACAGGCCTACTGGACCTGGGTTCGCCAGGTTTTCTTTAGTAGTAGTCATTTTATTTCTCCTCTAGTTATTAGAAATAGGAAACCCATTGTTACAGGTTTTATTTAAAATTAAAAGAAATAAATTTAAAAAAATCAGGCCGTCTGAAAAATATTTTACAGACGGCCTTGAATATTAATAATTAAACTATCCCAAAATTGCCAAGATTTTCCTCAATTCATTAGCATCAATTTGGCCGGGTGCCGACGTTTTTTGTGCCGCGCCAAAGGTAACGGCTGAGCCGAAAGTCGAGCCGGCCAAGCGGCTGACGGCTCCGGTTTTACCCATGGACATAGTAATAATCGGGCGGTCGATAATTTGTGAAGCATCATATGTTGCCTGCAACAGGGTCAACACATCTTGCGGCGATTGCGGCATAACGGCAATTTTGCAGATATCCGCGCCCCACTCGGCCATTGTTTTCAGACGGCCTGTAATGTCTGCCAAAGACGGCGTGGCTTGGAAATCGTGATTGCAAAGCAAGGCGGCAGCTTGATGTTCATGTGCCAAGGCAATGGTTTGTTTGACGCCGCCCTCCTCGGCAAAAAGCTCGATATCGATAATATCGGCTTGTTTGGAACAGATGATTTTTTCCAATAATTCAAAATAATAGTCATCCGAACAAGGCGTATTGCCGCCCTCTTGCGCCCTTCTAAACGTAAACAGCAAAGGCTTGGCAGGAAAAGCCTGTCGGACAATGCCTAATTGCTCGGCAATAAATTCGGCATCAAGCGCCTCTTGAAAAAAATCCGCACGAAATTCGATGATGTCAAAAGCTGTCTCTTTCAATACGTGCAAAGCCTGCGCCAACTCCTGCATATTAGCAGCCACCAGCGGCACGGCAATTTTAGGCAGGCCTTTGCCGATCTCGATATTTTTGATGATGACAGATTTCATATTGTTCCTTTTTGCTGTTCAAGCCAATCAGTGCAGATGCTCGTAAATGGTTTCCGCCAAAGCTTTGCTGATGCCTTCCACTTTTTCCAAATCCTCGCGGCTGGCTGCAATCACGCCGCGCAGGCCGCCGAATCGGGTGAGCAATGCTTGGCGGCGTTTGCTGCCGATACCGGGGATTTCACTGAGTGAGGAAGTAACGCGTGCTTTGTCGCGTTTTTTGCGGTGGCCTGTAATGGCAAAGCGGTGCGATTCATCGCGTACGGTTTGCAATAAATGTAAAGCCGGACTGTTGGGCGGCAGGCGGAAAACTTCTCCGGTAAAAGGCAGTATGAGTTCTTCCATGCCGGCTTTGCGCTCGGGGCCTTTGGCGATACCGACCAAAGGAATGTGCAGCCCGAGTTCTTCCCATACCGATACGGCAACGCCGATTTGCCCTTTGCCGCCGTCAATCAATACGACATCGGGCCATTTGACGGCCTCGCCGTTGGCTTCGGCTTCCTGCATTTTGCCGTAACGGCGCGTCAACACTTCGCGCATGGCGGCGTAGTCGTCGCCGGGTTTGGCGGTAGTGATGTTGTAGCGGCGGTATTGAGAAGGCTGGATGTTTTGCTCATCGTACACAACGCAGGACGCAATCGTGGCTTCGCCTTGCGTGTGGCTGATGTCGAAGCATTCAAGGCGGTTAAGGCCGTCTGAATCCATGCCGAGGATTTTGGCCAGTTCGTCGATGCGGTGTTGCTGGCTGCTTTGTTGCAGGCGGCGTTGGGCAATCGCCATTTGTGCGTTTTGTTCCGCCATTTTCAACCAGACTTTGCGTTCGCCTATGGTTTTGGTCACGAACTGCATCTGCTTGCCGTGTTCGCCTTCCAAAGCCTCTTTCAACGCATCGGGAACGGGAAAGTTACTGATGATGATGTCGGGTTTGCTTTTGCCCAGATAATGTTGGGCGACGAAGGCCTCGGCGTAATCTTGTCCGTTTGGCTCGGGATCGTTTTTGGTGTCGGGGAAAAAGCTTTTATCGCCGACGTGCCGCCCGCCGCGTATGCTGACCCAGTGTACACAGACCAGGCCGTCTGAAACCGCCAGCGCAAGTAAATCGATATCGTTGGGATTGTTCGGATTTTTGCTGTCGATAAACTGATTACTCTGCATGATACCGAGTGCTTGAATTTGGTCGCGATAACGCGCAGCTTCTTCAAATTGCAGATTCGCGGCAGCGGTTTGCATTTTGTGTTGCAAGGTACGCGTTAGTTCGTCGGTTTTGCCATTAAGGAAAGTCGCGGCTTGGCGCACGCTGTCGTGGTAATCTTCTTCGCTGATGTGGCCGACACAAGGCGCGGTGCAGCGTTTGATTTGATAAAGCAGACAAGGACGGTCGCGATGCTCGAATACGCTGTCCTCGCAGGTACGCAGCATAAAGACTTTTTGCAACACTTGAATGCTGTCGCGCACGGCGTTGCTGTTGGGATACGGACCGAAATATTGATTAGGCTTTTTCAGCGTGCCGCGGTAATACGCCATTTGCGGATATTGATGGCCGCTGATCATCAAATAAGGATAGCTTTTGTCATCGCGGAAAAGAATATTGTATTTCGGCGACAGGGCTTTAATGAAGTTATTTTCGAGAATCAGCGCTTCGGCTTCGGAACGTGTGATGGTGGTTTCGATGTGGTGAACCTGTTTTACCATCAATGCGATACGCGGCGAATGGTCGTTTTTTTGGAAATAGCTAGAAACGCGCCGCTTGAGATTGACCGCTTTGCCGACATACAAAACATTATTGTCTTCGTCAAAAAAACGGTACACGCCCGGCAGATTGGGCAGATTTTTCAAAAAAAGAGGTAAATCGAACGGTTCGGTTGCTCTCACGGGATTTTCTTTTGGAATAAGCAGGCCGTCTGAAAATGTTTCAGACGGCCTTTTTCATTGACGTTTAAGATTCTTGAGACGGAGTATCTTCAGCTTCTACCACTTGGTTTTCAGCTGCATCGCTTTCCAAAGCGGCTTCATCTTCAGCCTCTTCGGCCACGCGTTCCAAGCTGACCAAGGTTTCGCCTTCATCCAGATTAATCAGGCGGACACCTGCGGCAGCACGGCCGGTTTCACGGATTTGCTCAACTTTGGTACGAATCAGGACGCCGCCGCTGGTAATCAGCATCAGGTCGTCGGTTTCGCTGACCAAAGTCGCGGCAACCAAATCGCCGTTGCGCTCGCCGGTATTGATGGCGATATTGCCTTGGCCGCCTTTGTTTTTACGGCTGTAATCGGCAATCGGCGTACGTTTGCCATAGCCGTTGGCGGTAGCGGTCAATACTTGCAAATCGCTTTGTTCGGCTTCAGGGGCGAAGGTAATCAGGCTGACAATCTTGCCATCGGCCGGCAGGCGCATACCGCGCAAACCGCCGCTGCCGCGACCGGACGGACGGACACCGTGTTTGCCGCTTGGCAATGCGTTTTCGGCATTTTCATCATCCAGGCCGTCTGAATCTTCATTTTCGGTTTCGATATCGGCATCTTCTGCTTCATCGTTACCGGATTTTTCCCAGTATTCGTTAAAACGGATGGCTTTGCCCAAGTTGGAGAACAACATAATGTCGTCCGCACCGCCGGTTTGCGCTGCGCCGACCAAGTAATCGCCTTCTTTAAGCGCGATGGCTTTAATGCCTTGGCTGCGGACATTTTTAAACGCAGACAGCTGGACTTTTTTCACCATGCCTTGTGCAGTGGCGAAGAAGACGTATTGGTCTTCCGGAAACTCGCGGACGGCCAAGATGGCGCTGACTTTTTCACCTTCTTCCAATTGGATGACGTTGTTAATCGGACGGCCGCGGCTGTTGCGTCCGCCTTCAGGCAGTTTGTAAACCTTAATCCAGTGGCACTTGCCCAAATTGGTAAAGCACATCAAATAATCATGCGTATTGGCAACAAACAGGGTTTCGATAAAATCTTCGTCTTTGGTGGCCGCTGCCTGTTTACCGCGACCGCCGCGACGCTGCGCCTGATAATCGGTTGTCGGCTGGGTTTTGATGTAGCCGCCATGAGTCAGGGTAACGACCATTTCGCGTTGCGGAATCAGGTCTTCATCGGCAATGTCGCCACCGAATGGATTGATTTCGCTACGACGCTCATCGCCGAAGTTGGCTTTGATGTCTGCCAATTCTTCGCGGATGATTTGGGTAACACGCTCTGGTTTGGAAAGAATATCCACGAAATCAATGATTTTACTCATCAGATTTTTATATTCGCCAACAATTTCTTCCTGATCGAGGCCGGTCAGGTTGCGCAGGCTCATGCGCAGGATGGCATCGGCTTGCAATTCGCTCAGATAATAGCCTTGACTGTGCAGACCCAAATTTTCAGGCAAGCCTTCAGGACGCATCATTTGCAGGTCCAAATCCGTACGGCTGAGCATATCTTCAACCAAGCTGCTGCGCCATGGACGGGACAGCAATTTTTCTTTGGCTTCCGGCGCATTGGCAGATTCTTTAATCAGACGGATGATTTCGTCGATATTGGACAAGGCCACCGCTTTACCTTCGGCAATATGGCCTTCATGACGCGCTTTTTTCAGGCGGAATAAAGTACGACGGGTAACGACTTCGCGACGGTGGCGCAGGAATTCGGACAGGATTTGTTTCAGGTTCAACAAACGCGGCTGGCCGTCAACCAAGGCCACCATGTTGATACCGAAGCTGTCTTGCAACTGGGTCAGTTTGTAGAGTTGGTTCAAAACGACTTCGGCATTTTCATTGCGTTTCAATTCAATCACGACACGCATACCGGATTTGTCGGACTCATCGCGCAGGTCGGATACGCCTTCCAACGTTTTTTCGCGTACCAATTCGCCGATTTTCTCAACCAGCTTGGCTTTGTTTACTTGATATGGGATTTCATCAATAACGATGGCTTCGCGCTCGCCGTTTTTGCCGATAGGCTCGATATGGGTTTTACCGCGCATGACCACGCGGCCGCGGCCGGTTTTATAGCCTTCGCGCACGCCGCTCAAGCCGTAAATAGTCGCGCCGGTCGGGAAATCGGGCGCTTGGATGATGTTGATCAGCTCGTCGATTTCAGTTTCAGGCTCATCCAACAAGCGCAGGCAGGCATTGATGGTATCGCCCAAATTGTGCGGCGGGATATTGGTTGCCATACCGACGGCAATACCGGACGAACCGTTTACCAACAATGCAGGGAAACGGGTCGGCAATACCAGCGGCTCATGTTCGCTGCCGTCATAGTTAGGGCCGAAATTGACGGTTTCTTCTTCAATATCCGCCAGCATTTCATGAGAAATCTTTTCCATGCGGATTTCGGTATAACGCATGGCCGCCGCGGCCAAGCCATCGACAGAACCGAAGTTGCCCTGACCGTCGATCAGTACATAACGCATGGAGAAGTCTTGCGCCATGCGGACGATGGTGTCGTAAACGGCTGTATCGCCGTGGGGATGGTATTTACCGATAACGTCGCCGACGATACGCGCCGATTTTTTATAGGCGGAATTCCAGTTGTTTTTCAACTCGTGCATCGCGTACAACACGCGGCGGTGTACCGGCTTGAGACCGTCGCGGACATCCGGCAGGGCTCGACCCACAATCACGCTCATGGCGTAATCGAGGTAGCTCTTGCGCATTTCGTCTTCAAGGCTGACAGGCAGGGTTTCAAGTGCAAATTTATGGTCGTTGCGGATGGTTGCGTCGGTCATGATTATCTGTAATTTCGTATGGCAAAAATCTTGTTGATTCTACCACAAAACAAGCGGTTTATGGCTTTTGCGTGAAGGCCGTCTGAAACAGGATTTCAGACGGCCTTCATTATTTAATAACTTTATTTAACTGCTGCAAGAATCTTCATCGGAAGCCTGCAAACTCAATGCTTTGCGCTTTTTAGCCTTTTCATAACGGCAACGTTGGCGCGGTGTATTGATTTCCAAAGGCGGCACAGCAACCGGCTTGCCGTCTTCTACGGCAACCATGGTGAAGTAGCAGCTGTTGGTATGGCGCACTTCACCGGTGCGGATGTTTTGCGCTTCTACACGGATGCCGACTTCCATAGAAGTGCGGCCGGTGTAGTTAATGCTGGCGTAAAAGGTTACCAGTTCGCCGACATGGATAGGCTCTTTAAACAAAACTTTATCGACAGACAAGGTAACGCAGTAGTTGCCGCTGTATCGGCTGGCACAGGAATAAGCGACTTGGTCGAGCAAGCGCAATAATTCGCCACCGTGGACGTTGCCGCTGAAATTTGCCGTATCCGGCATCATCAGCTCGGACATAATGAGTTCGTGAGAAGGAAGTTGGCGTGCTTGTTCCATAGTTTGGCCTCTTGAAGTGGTTTGTTTTTAAGGCCGCCTAGTATTTCAGACGGCATGTTTTGTAGGAATTTTGATTCTACCGTTTTTGAGTGGAAAAATTCAATCTACCACACCTGATCATAACCATTTTCTACGCGAAAAGAAAATCAGCAGTCCGATGATGATGCACAGCATCACACCCAAAACCATGAAATAGCCGTAATGCCAATGCAGCTCGGGCATATTGTCGAAGTTCATGCCGTAGATACCGGTGATGACGGTCAGCGGCATAAAGATGATGGTGATAACCGTCAACACGCGCATTTGCTGGTTCATGCGGTTGGATTGGAAGGAAAGATAAATGTCCATCATGCTCAACACCATATCACGCGAGGCATCAAGCGATTCGATAAGCTGCATATTGTGGTCGTACACATCGCGCAGATAGACGGTCGATTCGCCTTTGAAAATGGCAAAATCGCCGCGTACGGCCAGTTGGTAGAACACATCGCGCAATGGCAAAAGTGTGCGCCGCAGACGGACGGCATCGCGTTTGAGTCGGTGAATCTTACTGAGAATATCGCTGTTTTCATTTTTAAACAGCGACTTGTCTATTACTTCGACACGGTTGTTGTACGACTCCAAAACAATGAAATAGTCGTCCACAATACGGTCGAGCAGGCAATAAGCAAGAAACGCTGTATTTTTGTTCAAAATATTGTGCGGATTCTCGTGCATCTGCCGGCGAAGATGGCTGAATAAGCCCAGCGGTTTTTGTTGGAAAGACAACACAAAATCTTTGCCGATAATCACATACACTTGGTCAGAATGGAGTTTGCCCGTAGAGGTATAGTGGTAAACCTGTGCGGCAGTAAAAACATAGTTGCCGTAATCTTCAATTTTCGGACGCTGCTTACGACTGAGAATATCTTCAATAACCAGCTCATGAATGCCATAAGGCTCAAGCGCGTGCTTGAGCAAGGCAACATCATTGATACCGACAAAATGTAGCCAGTTGATTTGGCCTTCTTGCGGACGGACAATATCGGGCAAGTTTTTTCCGGCAAGATAATCATGCTGAGCAAAGGTATCGGCGGAATACAAGGTTTGATGGATAGCAGAACGCGGCGCATTGTCGGTATTGCTGCGCTTCATGGTTTGGTCTTGCAGATTGTCGGTTATTTCAACTGGATTGGCTGGTTTGCTCATAAAAATAAATCATGTTTTTTTAGTTAGAATGAATTGTACAGACAGAAAAGGCCGTCTGAAAACTAATTTTCAGACGGCCTGACAATATCGATCAACGCTTTATTAGGCTTGGGGCGCGGTTTTCTCCAACTCCAATGCAGCGGCAAGCAAGGACAGGCGCGCCATTACGCCGTAAACGTAGAGGCGGTTGTGTTCGTTGTCGACGTCGCAGTCTTTTTCAGAGCGCGGCATACCGAGCGAATCCCATTGTTCAAATACGCGTTTGCAGGCTTCAGGCGCTTCTTGGGAATTGTCGCCGCTGCCGGTGGGGATGCTGTTGGACAGCGGGACGAATACCATGCCGCCGGCGTTGAGGTTTTCGTCTGCACCACGGCCTTCGTGTACACGGAAGAAACCGCCGATAACGAAACGGTCCATCATATAAACGACAGGTTCACACACGGCGCCGTTCATGGTTTCGTAGGTATAAATACCTTCTTGGACAATGACTTCGCTGACTTCCAAGCCTTCTTTGACTTTCGCCATTTTGTTGCGGTTTTTACGGTTCAATCCGCGCACTTCATCCGCAGATTTAACGCTCATCACGCCCATGCCGTAAGTACCTGCGTCGGCTTTCACAATAACGAAAGGCTGGTCGGTAATGCCCAATTCATCGTATTTGGCTTGAATTTTCGCCAATACGCGCTCTACCGCGTCTGCTAACGCATCCTCGCCTTCACGCTCTTGGAAATCCAAACCGCTGATTTTTTCAAAATAAGGATTGATTTGCCATTCGTCGATGTCAATCAACTTCGCAAAGTCGGCAGCAACTTGATTATATGCGCCGAAATGTTCGGTTTTACGGCGAGTCGTCCAGCCGCCGTGCAATGGAGGCAAAACGGTTTGACTGATGTCTTTAAGGATTTCAGGGATGCCCGCAGACAAGTCGTTATTCAACAGGACGACGCAAGGTGAGAAACCGTCTGCAAGATGTACACGCTCACGGGTGCGCAATAAAGGCTCAAGCAAAATTTTGTCGCCCAACGCGGTTTCAAACTCGGTCGGCTCAGTCACTTCAGGATTCAAGCTGCCCAAGCGCACTTCGTATCCTGCCGAACGCAAAATCTCGCTGAGGGCGTAAACGTTTTGCAGATAGAATGTGTTGCGTGTGTGGTTTTCAGGAATAATCAATACGGATTTTGCCGTTTCACAGGCGCGCTGTACCGCATCTTGCGCGGCAACCGCCGCCAGCGGGATAAAGTTGGGATTCAAATTATTGAAGCCGCCCGGAAACAGGTTCATATCGATAGATGAAATTTTGTAACCGGCATTACGGATGTCAACCGAACCATAAAATGGCGGACGGTGTTCGTTCCAATGCGAACGGAACCATGCTTCGATTTTGGCATGATTGGCAAGGACTTTTTTCTCAAATTTCCGTAATTGAGTCAAATGCTCAGGAGCCATTACCGGTAATTTCATTCTCTATACCTCTTGGTAAGTGTGGTTGAGTGAGAATGATAGAACTTTTTAGTGCATTTCGACAAGCATTCTTTCAGATAAGATGCATCTTTTTTGTCAACAATTCTACAATTTGTCTAATTTTTGACAAGTTATTTTGAAACTTTGCGACAAATTTTAAAAATTGGACAAATTTCTATTGCACAGCCCCTATAAAAAGCCTAAAATCC
Source organism: Neisseria sp. HMSC061H08 (assembly GCF_001836795.1). NCBI lineage: Bacteria > Pseudomonadati > Pseudomonadota > Betaproteobacteria > Neisseriales > Neisseriaceae > Neisseria > Neisseria sp. HMSC061H08. The sequence continues at coordinate 50,578 of NZ_KV830562.1, forward strand.
GCCCATAAACGCAAACCATCATTCATACCTACCAATAGCAAAGAATACTCATCATGAGCGCACAAACCCTTTACGATAAACTTTGGAACAGCCACGTCGTCCGCGAAGAAGAAGACGGCACTGTCCTGCTTTACATCGACCGCCACCTGGTTCACGAAGTAACCAGCCCGCAAGCATTTGAAGGCTTGAAAATGGCCGGCCGCAAACTCTGGCGTATCGACAGCGTGGTCTCCACAGCCGACCACAACACTCCGACCGGCGACTGGGACAAAGGTATCCAAGACCCGATTTCCAAGCTGCAAGTCGATACCTTGGACAAAAACATTAAAGAGTTTGGCGCACTCGCCTACTTCCCGTTTATGGATAAAGGCCAAGGCATCGTACACGTTATGGGCCCGGAACAAGGCGCTACCCTGCCCGGCATGACCGTTGTCTGCGGCGACTCGCACACTTCTACCCATGGCGCATTCGGCGCATTGGCGCACGGTATCGGTACTTCCGAAGTCGAGCACACCATGGCGACCCAGTGCATTACCGCAAAAAAATCCAAATCCATGCTGATTGCCGTTGAAGGCCGTCTGAAACCCGGTGTTACCGCCAAAGACGTAGCGCTTTATATCATCGGTCAAATTGGTACGGCCGGCGGCACAGGCTACGCCATTGAATTTGGTGGCGAAGCCATCCGCAGCCTTTCTATGGAAGGCCGCATGACCTTGTGCAATATGGCGATTGAAGCCGGTGCGCGCTCAGGCATGGTTGCCGTCGACCAAACCACCATCGACTATGTAAAAGGCAAACCTTTCGCACCTAAAGGCGAAGCATGGGACAAAGCCGTCGAATACTGGCGCACGCTGGTGTCTGACGAAGGTGCCGTATTTGATAAAGAATACCACTTCAAAGCCGAAGACATCGAGCCTCAAGTAACTTGGGGCACCTCGCCTGAAATGGTTTTAGACATCAGCGGCAAAGTGCCTAATCCTGCCGAAGAAGCCGATCCGGTCAAACGCAGCGGCATGGAACGCGCCCTTGAATACATGGGCTTGGAAGCCGGTACGCCATTAAACGAAATCCCTGTCGATATCGTCTTTATCGGTTCTTGCACCAACAGCCGTATTGAAGACTTACGCGAAGCTGCCGCTATCGCCAAAGGCCGCAAAAAAGCGGACAATGTACAACGCGTATTGATTGTCCCTGGCTCCGGTTTGGTTAAAGAGCAGGCAGAAAAAGAAGGCTTGCACGAAGTATTTATCGAAGCCGGTTTTGAATGGCGCGAGCCGGGCTGCTCAATGTGCCTCGCCATGAATGCCGACCGCTTGACCCCGGGACAACGTTGCGCCTCCACTTCCAACCGTAACTTTGAAGGCCGTCAAGGCAACGGCGGACGCACCCACCTCGTCAGCCCTGCCATGGCAGCCGCAGCCGCGGTTACCGGCCACTTTACCGACATCCGCACTATGGCTTAAAGTATTTTCAGACGGCCTTTATTCATCAGGCCGTCTGAAACAATACCTTGCTCAAGCAAGTTTTCTTATTATATTGCGAAAAACGTCCGAAAACCTTCTTAATCATTGATAACTTGAAAGGAATCTAGTATGAAAAAACTGTTTGCATTGGCTGCCGCAGCCCTTATCCTGTCAGCTTGTTCCAGCACTTGGTCCGGCGCAAAAGACGATACCAACCGCAATTGGGACAAAACCAAAGAGACTGCCGAGCGCGTAGCCGATAAAACCGGAGAAGCCGTTAAAAAAGGCGGTAATGCCGTAGGTCGCGGTATGAGCCATGTTGGAGAAAAAATCGAAGCAGCTACCGAATAATTCGGTAAGGTGGGCCGTCTGAGCCTCCTGAATCCGTTTCAGACGGCCTGTTTCCCTACTATTCAGACATCCTAAGATTCCCAGTGAAAGAAGAAGCAATGAGTAATCCGTCAAGCTGGTTCGGCATCCATGCTCAAGATTTGGATCGCGCCAAGGCCTTTTACGAATCCGTATTTGACAAGCCCTTGCAAGACGTTGGCGGCAACGGATTCCGTTTCATCATTTTTCCGGCCGATTACACACAACACGGCACGGCGGGCATGATTTGGCATGACAGCAATGCCCAACCCGGCCACGGTGGAACGACCATTTTCTTCAATTGCCCGGATTGTGCCGAAACCGCAGAAAAAGCCGTTGCAGCAGGCGGCAAGCTTTTACAAGAAAAATTCCGCATTGCCAACGGCTTTGCCGCATTTATCGAAGATACAGAAGGCAACCGAATCGGTTTGCACAGCATGCGCTAAGCCGAATAGCCATAAAATTTCCCATTATTACTATAAGAATCTGATATGAAAGCCTTTACCAAAATTTCCGCCATCGTCGCCCCGCTCGACCGCAGCAATGTCGATACCGACGCCATCATCCCTAAACAATTTTTAAAATCCATCAAACGCAGCGGCTTCGGCCCTAATGCCTTTGACGAATGGCGTTACCTCGACCACGGCGAACCGGGCATGGATAACAGCAAACGCCCGTTGAATCCGGATTTCTCCCTGAACCAGCCACGCTATCAAGGCGCGCAAATCCTGTTGACGCGCAAAAACTTCGGCTGCGGCTCTTCACGCGAACACGCCCCTTGGGCATTGGACGACTACGGCTTCCGCGCCATCATCGCCCCCAGCTTTGCCGACATCTTCTTCAACAACTGCTACAAAAACGGCCTTTTACCCATCGTTTTGACCGAAGAACAGGTTGACCAGCTTTTCAAAGAAGTTGAAGCCAACGAAGGCTATCAACTCTCCATCGACCTTGCCGAGCAAACCCTGACCACTCCTAGAGGCGAAACATTCACATTCGACATTACCGAACACCGCAAACACTGCCTCTTAAACGGCTTGGACGAAATCGGCCTGACCCTTCAACACGCCGACGAAATCCGCGATTTCGAAGAAAAACGCCGCCAAAGCCAGCCTTGGCTGTTTAACGGTTGATATACCAAAGGCCGTCTGAAAAATTTAAGCGTTTCAGACGGCCTTTAATCTACACAAATATATTATGATTACCGACACCATAAGCAATGCCACCCGCTATGCTGCCCTGCATCCCGACTTTGCAGAGGCCTTCCATCTGTTGCAGACCCTAGATTTTGCCAATCTGCCGGACGGTCAAGTGCCGTGCGAAAATCCCAATATCCGTATTTTTATCGGCAGCGAGCCGATGAGGACTCAAGGCGAAGCTAAGCCTGAAGCGCACTTAAAACACATTGATATTCAAACGCCGATTGATGGCAGCGAAACGTATGGCTGGATAGACAGAGGCCGTCTGAAAAACGGTTTGGGCTACAACGAAAAGCGCGATATTGAGTTTTTCGACTGCGAGCCGGAAACTTGGCTGACCTTGGAGCCCGGCGAATTTGCACTATTTTTCCCGAATGATGCGCATGCCCCATTGGTCGGCGACAGGGCAAACATACGCAAAGTTGTTTTTAAAATCCGTGTTGAAACCGAACGCCTATAACTTTCCAGACGGCCTTACTTCCTTATTCAGGACACAATATGTCTTTTTTCAGCAGGTTGTTCCGCTCTAAACCTAAATTAATGACTTGGCAGGAATTTGTCGAATACTTTGCCCGTCGCATCCAAGAAGAATTGGATCTTGAGGCGAAAATCGACTGGGGCGAAAACATTGCTTCTTCGCCTATTATTGTCCAGTTTTCCGAAGACGATGAAGCATCGTTCAGCACATATTTGAGCAACCATTACACAAGTTATCTGCAAAATCCCGAGGCCTTGGAAGCTATTGTTGCTGCCAATTTAGCGGTTATCGATAAGATTCAAGACGCTGATGCCAGTGTTTCAGCACAACAAATTCTTCCGACGATTAAAAATACAATTTATCTGGAAAACGTCAGACTGATTACAAATACGGACGAAGACGAACCTGCCGATTACCTGGTATATAAACCGATTGCGGGCGATATCATGTTGCTTTATATGGTGGATACGGAAGAATCCATGCATACGCTCAATCGTGAGCATATGCAAGAGGCCGGTATTGAAGATGAAGACGCCTTGTATCGTACCGCCATGGATAATTTGCGCCAACGGATGAATGGACGTGTCCAAATTCATCATGCCGAAGGTTGGTCATTGACCCAAATCCATTTGGACAACGACTATGATGCTTCCCTGATTTTGCTTTTGGACGAAGTACTTAAAGACGATCCTATGCTGCCGGCCAATCCCGTTTTTGCAGTCCCGGCACGCAATGCCCTGCTCGTTTGCAGCCCATCCGATGAAGAGGCTTTGCAAGCGATGGCAAATATTGCCCTGCAGGCATTTGAAGATTCTGCCTACGCGATTTCTACCCAGCTTTACCAGTACCATAATGGTACAATCAGCGTTTTCAGAGCAAATTGATTTAAGGCCGTCTGAAAAACAGGCGACCTGCCCTTTACTTTAAACCTTCCCATAAGGAAACCCGAAATGACCAAACATATCGCTATCTTGCGCGGCGACGGCATCGGCCCTGAAATCGTTGCAGAAACCGTCCGTGTACTCGACAAACTTATCGAACAAGGTTTGGATGTCAGCTACGAATATGCGCCTTTGGGCGGCGAAGCCTATGACGAATACGGCCATCCTTATCCAGAATTCACGCAAAACCTTTGCCGTAAAGCCGATGCGGTTCTGCTTGGTGCAGTCGGTTCTCCTCAATACGACAATCTCGACCGTCCGTTGCGTCCTGAGCGCGGCTTATTAGCTATCCGTAAAGACTTGAATCTTTTTGCCAATTTGCGCCCTGCCATCCTTTATCCCGAGCTGGCCAACGCTTCCACTCTGAAACCGGAAATCGTAGCCGGTCTCGACATCCTTATCGTACGTGAACTGACCGGCGATATTTACTTTGGCGAACCGCGCGGCATCCGTGTTCTGGAAAACGGCGAACGCGAAGGCTACAACACCATGAAATACAGTGAAAGCGAAATCCGCCGTATTGCCCACGTTGCCTTCCAATCCGCCCAAAAACGCAGCAAAAAAGTCTGCTCCGTAGGCAAAGCCAACGTTTTGGAAACCACCGAACTGTGGCGCGAAGTCTTTGAAGAAATCGGCAAACAATACCCTGATGTCGAGCTTTCCCATATGTACGTGGACAACGCCGCCATGCAGTTGGTACGCGCGCCTAAACAATTTGACGTGATTGCTACCGGCAACATCTTCGGCGACATCCTCTCTGACGAAGCCTCCATGCTGACCGGCTCCATCGGTATGCTCCCTTCCGCTTCTTTGGACGAAAACGGCAAAGGCCTGTACGAACCTTCTCACGGCTCCGCTCCAGACATTGCCGGTCAAAACAAAGCCAATCCTCTGGCAACCGTTTTGTCCCTCGCCATGTTGCTGCGTTACAGCCTGAACGACGAAGCCCGCGCGCAACAAGTTGAAAACGCCGTACAAAAAGTACTGCAACAAGGCTTGCGTACCGGCGACATTTACGAAGAAGGTACCAAACTGGTCTCCTGCTCAGAAATGGGCGATGCCGTATTGGCCGCTTTGTAAGAGGCCGTCTGAAAAAAGCGTGGGACCAATCCCACGCTTTTTTATATGCGAAAACTCGAAACCATAAAAAAGGGCGTGTCTTCACACGCCCTTTCGTCTTATTTCAGACGGCCTTAAGATTGAAGCAATCAACCTTTTTTATGTTTGCCGCCAAAGCCGTCGTTAGACTTACGTTTGCCTTTAAAGCCTTCGCCGCCTTTTTTGAAACCGTCAGACTTCTTGAAACCGTCTTTCTTAAAGCCGTCTTTCTTGAAACCGTCTTTTTTATGGCCTTCGCCGCGAGCTTTACCGCCGAAGCCTTCTTTAGCCGGTTTCTTATCGCCGCGCCAGCCGCCGGATTTACGATCGCCCCAGCCGCCTTTGCCTTTCGGTTTGCCGCCGGCAGATTTGCGTTTGCGTGTCGGCTCCATGCCTTCGATGGTCAGCTCAGGCAATTTGCGGCCGATGTATTTTTCGATTTTGTGTACTTTGACGTATTCGTTCACTTCGGCAAAAGTAATCGCAATACCGGTACGGCCTGCGCGGCCGGTACGGCCGATGCGGTGAACATAGTCTTCTGCCTGTTTCGGCAAGTCGTAGTTGATAACGTGGGTAATGGTTGGTACGTCGATACCGCGTGCGGCAACGTCGGTGGCAACCAAAATTTTGCAGCGGCCTTTGCGCAAGTCCATCAGCGTGCGGTTACGCCAGCCTTGCGGCATATCGCCGTGCAGGCAGTTGGCGGCAAAACCTTTTTCGTACAATTCATCCGCGATAACTTCGGTCATGGCTTTGGTCGATGTGAAAATCACACATTGATCGATATTGGCATCACGCAAGATGTGGTCGAGCAGGCGGTTTTTATGGCGCATATCGTCGCAGTACAACAGCTGCTCTTCGATTTTGCCTTGATCATCAACACGCTCAACTTCGATGGTTTCAGGGTCTTTGGTCAGTTTGCGCGCCAGTTTACCCACCGCGCCGTCCCAAGTGGCGGAGAACAACAAAGTCTGACGGTCGCTCGGCGTTGCTTCAACGATGGTTTCGATGTCGTCGATAAAGCCCATGTCCAACATACGGTCGGCTTCGTCCAGAATCAGCACTTCCAAACGTTCAAAATCAACTTTGCCGCTCTGCATCAAGTCCATCAGACGGCCCGGAGTGGCGACAATCAGGTCAACCGGTTTGCTCAAAGCACGGGTTTGGTAGCCGAAAGATGCACCGCCGACAATGCTGACAGTACGGAACCAACGCATATTTTTAGCATACGCCAGCGCGTTTTTTTCCACCTGAGCCGCCAGTTCGCGGGTCGGGGTCAATACCAAAGCGCGCGGGCCTTTGCCTGGTTTTTCGCTGCGCTTGGTCAGTTTTTGCAAAGTGGGCAGCAGGAAGGCTGCAGTTTTGCCTGAACCGGTTTGTGCCGAAGCCATAATGTCGCGACCGTCCAAAGCAAACGGAATCGCTTGCGCCTGAATCGGGGTCGGGCTTTCATAACCCTCGCTGCTTACGGCAGACAAAATGTTTTTATCAAGGTTCAAATCAGCAAATTTAATAGACATATCTATCCTAAGAGACAACAACGCGCACGCCTGAACAATTTCAGACGACCTGAAGCAAAGGAAAGTAACGATACGGGAAATGTGAAGTTACAGGGTTGTCGCAAGCATCTTGCTTGTGGTTAACATCGACGACAACCTGCACAGAAAAGGCTTTGCAAATATGCAAGCAATAAAAGAAACGCGCCCGAAACGGCGGTTTAGGTTGGATGACGATGGCTTCGTATCAAAAGGCGAACGGCGGATAATATAGATTTTATGGATAACAGTCAAGCAAAAAGGCATCAAGTGCGTTAAAATCCAACCCCTTCCCAATACTTATTCAGGCCGTCTGAAACCATGACCGATATCACACCCTTCGCCAACCGCTTGGGCAAAAACATCAAACATCTTATGAAATGGGCCAAACGCAACGGCATCGAAGCCTGGCGCATTTACGACCGCGACATCCCACAATTCCCCTTCGCCGTCGATGTTTACGGCGACCAAATCCATCTTCAGGAATACGATACCGGCTGGCTGATGCAGCCTGAAGAATACGAAGCATGGCTTGCCGATGTATTGGAAGCCATTGGTTTTGTGACCGGTTTTGCGCCCGAACAAATCCACCTCAAACGCCGCGAACGTCAAAAAGGTTTGCAGCAATACGAGAAAACCGGCAAAACCGGCGATGATTTCATTATCACTGAAAACGGCCGCAAGTTTTGGGTCAACCTCGACAAATACCTCGATACCGGCCTTTTCCTCGACCACCGCAACACGCGCAAAAAAGTTGGCGAAACCGCAGCAGGCAAACGCTTCCTCAACCTGTTTTCCTACACAGGCAGCTTCACCGTCTATGCAGCCACCGGCGGCGCGGTATCCAGCGAAACCGTCGATTTGTCCAACACTTATCTCGATTGGGCGAAACGCAATTTCGAACTCAACGGCATCGACTCCGAACAACACCAAATCGTCCGCGCCGACGTGTTCCAATACCTACAAAACGCTGCCGCCGAAGGCAAACAGTTCGACCTTATCGTCATGGATCCACCCAGCTTTTCCAACAGTAAAAAGATGCTCGACATCCTCGACATCCAGCGCGACCACAAAAAGCTGATCGACGGTGCAATGAGCCTGCTCGCTTCAGACGGCATTCTGTATTTCTCCAACAACCTGCGCAGCTTTGTGTTGGACGATTCGGTCGCGGAACAATACGCCGTCAAAGACATTTCCAAACAGTCCGTTCCCGACGATTTCCGCAACAAAAAAATCCATCAATGCTGGGAAATCAAGCATAAATAAGCATCAGGCCGTCTGAAAGCCAGTTTTCAGACGGCCTGATTACCATATTGAATCTCTCAACCAATAGGCGCATAATTCAAAAAATTGTTGACAATATCAAAAGGAAAATAACATGCAAAACTACCTGACGCCCAATTTCTCATTCGCCCCCATGATTCCGGAACGCGCGCTCGGCAGCCGGGTTTGGGATACCGAAGGACGAGAGTACATTGACCTGTCAGGTGGTATTGCAGTGAACGCACTGGGGCATTGCCATCCCGATTTAGTCGCAGCCTTGGCCGAACAGGCGCAAAAACTCTGGCACATTTCTAATATCTATACCACCCAGCCGGCGCAAGAATTGGCCAAAAAACTGGTCGAAAACACCTTCGCCGACAAAGTGTTTTTCTGCAACTCCGGCGCGGAAGCCAATGAAGCCGCGTTGAAACTGGCGCGCAAATACGGCCGCGATCATTTTGGCGAACACAAAACCGAAATCATCTCCTGCCTCAACAGCTTCCACGGCCGCACCCTGTTTACCGTGTCCGTCGGCGGCCAGCCCAAATACAGCAAAGACTACGCACCGCTGCCGTCAGATATTACCCATGTTCCATTTAATGATATTGCCGCATTGGAAGCCGCCGTCAGCGACAAAACCTGCGCCGTGATTATCGAGCCGATTCAAGGCGAAAGCGGCATTCTGCCTGCCACCCAAGAATACCTGCAAGCCGCGCGCCGTTTGTGCGACAAACACGGAGCCTTGCTGATTTTGGACGAAGTGCAAACCGGCATGGGCCATACAGGCAAACTGTTTGCCTACGAGCATTACGGCATCACACCCGACATCATCAGCTCCGCCAAAGCCTTGGGTTGCGGTTTCCCGATTGGCGCGATACTGACCACCGATAAAATCGCCCCAACCTTCGGCCCCGGAACGCATGGCTCGACCTTTGGCGGCAATCCGATGGCATGCGCGGTCGGCAGCCGTGCGTTTGACATCATCAATGCGCCCGAAACATTGGCACACGTTGAACAACAAGGCCAAAAACTTCAGACGGCCTTGCGTGAAATAGGCGTAAAAACCGGCGTATTTAAAGAAGTCCGCGGCATGGGCCTGCTGCTCGGCTGCGTGTTGGCAGACAAATACGCAGGCAAGGCATCGGAAATTACCGCCGCCGCTTTGAAACACGGCCTGATGGTACTGGTTGCCGGCGCCAATGTCGTGCGCTTCGCCCCCAGCCTGCTGCTGAACGATGAAGACATGGTCGAAGGCTTGAAACGTTTTGAAGCGGCTTTGAACGAATGGTTGGCCTGATTTTCAAAACCCAATAGCCAAATCAGCCGACAGCTTAGCGAAGGCCGTCTGAAAGACCGTTTGAGTTTTTCAGACGGCCTTTTTTCAATATTGAAAACAACATCCGCCTACATTCCCTGTCATTTGATGTTTGTTAAAAATCGTACCGCCTCTTCGTGCTACGCTTGGCAAACATTTTGATTTTGCAAAGAAAAGGAGCAGGAGATGGTATCGTTGAAAACCCAAATCGCCGGTTTTTCCTTTGACAACTGCCTGATGAATGCCGCTGGGGTGTCATGCATGACTGTTGAGGAATTGGAAGCGGTCAGACAGTCTTCGGCAGGCACTTTCGTTACCAAAACCGCAACGCTTACCCCTCGTCAAGGCAACCCCGAGCCGCGTTATCGGGACGTGCCTCTCGGCAGCATAAATTCGATGGGCTTGCCGAATCAAGGCATTGATTACTATCTGGATTACCTGCTTTCACTCCAAGAGGCTCATCCGAAAAGGGCTTTTTTCCTCTCGCTGGTCGGTATGTCGCCCGATGAAACACACATGTTATTAAGAAAAGTGCAAAACAGCGGGTTCAACGGCATTACCGAACTCAATCTTTCCTGCCCAAACGTCCCCGGAAAGCCTCAAATCGCCTACGATTTTGAAACCACCGAGCGGATTTTGAGCGAAGCCTTTGCCTACTTCGACAAGCCTTTGGGCATCAAACTGCCGTCGTATTTCGATATTGCCCATTTCGATCAAGCGGCGGAAGTGTTCAACCGCCATCCCTTAAAATTCGTCAACTGTGTCAACTCCATCGGCAACGGCATGTATATCGAAGACGAATCCGTCGTCATCCGCCCGAAAAACGGCTTCGGCGGCATAGGCGGCCAATACATCAAACCAACTGCGCTCGCCAATGTCCACGCGTTCTATCAAAGACTGGATCCGTCTATTCAAGTCATTGGAACGGGCGGCGTTTACAGCGGCCGGGATGCGTTTGAACACATCTTGTGCGGCGCAAGCATGGTGCAGATCGGCACGGCGCTACACCAACAAGGCGTAGGCATTTTTGAACGGATTTCCCTTGAATTAAAAGCCATCATGGCGCAAAAAGGCTACGAAAAACTGGAAGACTTCAAAGGCAAATTGAAATATTTGGCATAAGGTTTACGCTAAAAAACGCCTAAGGCCGTCTGAAAATTTCAGACGGCCTTGTTGTATAATTGCGCCCCACATTACCCGTCTTCCTCCTTCAATGAAACTCAACCCTCAACAGCAAGCCGCAGTCCAATATCTTGGCGGCCCCCTGCTCGTCCTTGCCGGCGCAGGCAGCGGTAAAACCGGCGTGATTACCCAAAAAATCAAGCATTTGATTGTCAATGTCGGCTACCTGCCGCATACCGTCGCCGCAATTACCTTCACCAACAAAGCCGCCACGGAAATGCAGGAACGCGTTGCCAAAATGCTGTCCAAATCGCAAACGCGCGGGCTGACGATTTGCACCTTCCACTCTTTGGGCATGAAGATTTTGCGCGAAGAGGCGAACCAAATCGGTTACAAAAAAAACTTCTCCATCCTCGACTCTACCGACAGCGCGAAAATCATCGGCGAACTCTTGGGCGGCACGGGCAAAGAAGCTGTATTCAAAGCGCAGCACCAGATTTCCCTGTGGAAAAACGATTTAAAAACGCCCGAAGATGCCGTTCAGACGGCCTCCAATGTGTGGGAACAACAAACAGCGCGCGTTTATGCGAGTTATCAGGAAACCCTGCAAAGCTATCAGGCGGTGGACTTCGACGACTTAATCCGCCTGCCCGCCGTGCTGTTGCAGCAAAACAGCGAAGTGCGCAACAAATGGCAGCGGCGACTGCGTTATCTGTTGGTTGACGAATGTCAGGACACCAATACCTGCCAATTTACGCTGATGAAACTCTTGACCGGCGCGGAAGGCATGTTTACCGCCGTCGGCGACGACGACCAGTCCATCTACGCATGGCGCGGAGCCAACATGGAAAACCTGCGCAAAATGCAGGAAGACTATCCGCAGATGAAGGTCATCAAACTGGAGCAAAACTACCGCTCCACCGCGCGGATTCTCAAAATCGCCAACAAAGTCATCGAAAACAACCCCAAACTCTTTACCAAAAAACTTTGGTCGCAGTTTGGCGAAGGCGAAATCGTCAAAGTCGTTGCCTGCCAAAGCGAGCAGCACGAAGCCGACTGGGTCGTCAGCCAAATCGTCAAGCAAAAGCTGGTCGGCGGCGACAAAACCCAATACGCCGATTTCGCCGTGTTATACCGCGGCAACCATCAGGCGCGGATTTTTGAAGAAGCCTTGCGCAGCGCGCGCGTTCCCTACCAACTCTCCGGCGGGCAGAGTTTTTTCGACAAAACCGAAATTAAAGACGTCTTGTCCTATTTGCGCCTGCTTGCCAACCCCAACGACGACCCCGCCTTCCTGCGCACCGTAACCACCCCAAAACGCGGCATCGGAGATGTAACGCTGGGCAAACTCAACACCTACGCGCACGAACACGAATGCAGCCTGTATGAAGCCGCGCAAACCGAAGAAGCGCTTGCCCCGTTGAACCATACCAACTGCCAACACCTGCAAGCCTTCATGGATATGATTGAAAGCTATCGAGCCAAAGCCGAAACCAGCGAAGCAGGCGAGCTTATTCATAACCTGCTGAAAGAAATCGACTACGAAAACCACCTGTTGGCCAACGAAGAAGGCAAAGCAGGCGAAATCAAATGGCGCAACGTCAGCGACCTGACCGGCTGGCTGGAACGCAAAGGCGAGCAAGACGGTAAAAACATCATCGAGCTTGCCCAAACCATCGCTCTGATGACGCTTTTGGAAGGTAAAGGCGAAGAAGAAGTCGATGCCGTCAAACTCTCCACCCTGCATGCTTCCAAAGGATTGGAATACCCCTACGTCTTCCTCGTCGGCTGCGAAGAAGGCATCCTGCCGCACAACGACAGCATCGAAGAAGACAATGTCGAAGAAGAACGCCGCCTGATGTATGTCGGCATCACCCGCGCCAAGCGCCAGCTTACGCTGACCCACTGCCTCAAACGCAAAAAACAAGGCACATGGCAATTCCCCGAACCCAGCCGCTTCATAGACGAAATGCCGCAGGAAGACATCAAAATTTTAGGACGCAAAGGCGGCGAGCCGATTGTGAGCAAGGAAGAAGGGAAAAGTAACTTAGCAGGCTTGCTGGATATGCTGGGGAATAAAAAGAAAGGATAACGCAAGGCCGTCTGAAAACAAGGTTTCAGACGGCCTTATTGTCAGCAAAAAATTAAAAACAACCATCCAATAATCCTCACTTTATGTCGTCGCACCTATCCGACCCCCTTTCGCCCAATCCTTCAAAAATAAATAAAAATAACTGAATAATCAGATATAAAATAAACAAAAGGACGGAAAGACGGCTTCTTCCGTCTTCTGTTCACAAGTAAAAATTGTCAACATTTCAAGTATAAATTCACAAGCAAAATCGCATTTTTCAGGTATAATAATGGACTCCCCAACTGCATTTTGTGAGCTGAATCCATGTCTGTTGTTCTGCCCTTGCGCGGTGTAACCGCCCTTTCCGATTTCCGTGTTGAAAAACTCTTTCAAAAAGCAGCCGCACTCGGCCTGCCCGAAGTCAAATTAAGCAGCGAATTTTGGTATTTTGTCGGTAGCGAAAAAGCACTTGATGCCGCGACAGTCGAAAAACTGCAAGCCTTACTGGCGGCGCAAAGCGTTGAACAAACGCCCAAAGCGCGCGAGGGCTTGCATTTATTTTTGGTAACGCCCCGTTTGGGCACCATTTCGCCTTGGGCTTCCAAAGCAACCAATATCGCCGAAAACTGCGGTTTGGAAGGCATTGAGCGCATCGAGCGCGGCATGGCCGTATGGTTGGAAGGTGCGCTTACCGACGAGCAAAAACAACAATGGGCAGCCCTGTTGCACGACCGCATGACCGAAAGCGTGTTGACCGACATCAATGCAGCGGCGCAACTGTTCCACCACATCCAATCGGAAACCTTCTCCAGCGTAGATGTATTGGGCGGCGGTAAAGAGGCATTGGTCAAAGCCAATACCGAAATGGGCTTGGCGCTTTCAGCCGACGAAATCGATTATCTGGTTGAAAACTATCAGGCTTTAAACCGCAATCCGTCCGATGTTGAATTGATGATGTTCGCTCAGGCAAACAGCGAACACTGCCGCCACAAAATCTTCAACGCCGACTTCATCCTCAACGGCGAAAAACAACCGAAATCCCTTTTCGGCATGATTCGCGACACACACAATGCGCATCCCGAAGGCACAGTCGTTGCCTATAAAGACAATTCGTCCGTAATCGAAGGCGCCAAAGTCGAGCGTTTCTATCCGAATGCGGCGGAAAACCAAGGCTACCGTTTCCACGAAGAAGACACCCATATCATCATGAAAGTGGAAACGCACAACCACCCGACCGCCATCGCGCCGTTTGCCGGAGCGGCAACGGGTGCGGGCGGTGAAATCCGCGACGAAGGCGCAACAGGCAAAGGTTCGCGTCCGAAAGCGGGCTTAACCGGCTTTACCGTCTCCAACCTGAATATCCCCGGCTTGGAGCAGCCTTGGGAACAAGCCTACGGCAAACCCGGCCATATTGCTTCTCCTTTAGACATCATGATAGAAGGCCCGATTGGCGGCGCAGCGTTCAACAACGAATTCGGCCGTCCGAACCTCTTGGGCTACTTCCGTACCTTTGAAGAGAAATTCGACGGTCAAGTCCGCGGCTATCACAAACCGATTATGATTGCCGGCGGCTTGGGCAGCATTCAGGCACAACAAACACACAAAGACGAAATTCCCGAAGGCGCATTGCTGATCCAACTGGGCGGCCCGGGCATGCTTATCGGCTTGGGTGGTGGCGCGGCTTCTTCTATGAATACCGGTACAAACGACGCGTCTTTGGACTTCAACTCCGTACAACGCGGCAACCCTGAAATCGAACGCCGCGCGCAAGAAGCCATCGACCGCTGCTGGCAGCTCGGCGACAAAAATCCGATTATCTCCATCCACGACGTCGGCGCGGGCGGCCTGTCCAACGCCTTCCCCGAGCTCGTCAACGATGCCGGACGCGGCGCGGTATTCAAACTGCGCGAAGTGCCGCTGGAAGAACACGGCCTCAGTCCATTGCAAATCTGGTGTAACGAATCGCAAGAGCGTTATGTGTTATCGATTTTGGAAAAAGATTTGGAGACCTTCCGCGCCATCTGCGAACGCGAACGCTGCCCGTTTGCCGTAGTCGGCACGGCGACCGACGACGGCCATTTGAAAGTACGCGACGACTTGTTCTCCAACAACCCTGTCGATTTGCCATTGAACGTCTTGCTTGGCAAACCACCCAAAACCACGCGCACCGACAAAACGGTTACGCCGTCTGAAAAACCGTTTAACGCCGGCGATATCGACATTACCGAAGCCGCCTACCGCGTTTTGCGCCTGCCTACCGTAGCTGCTAAAAACTTCCTGATTACCATCGGCGACCGCAGCGTCGGCGGCATGACCCACCGCGACCAAATGGTCGGTAAATACCAAACCCCCGTGGCCGACTGCGCCGTGACCATGATGGGCTTCAATACCTATCACGGCGAAGCGATGTCTATGGGCGAAAAACCGACTGTTGCCCTATTTGACGCACCCGCATCAGGCAGAATGTGCGTCGGAGAAGCCATTACCAACATCGCGGCGGTCAACATCGGCGACATCGGCAACATCAAACTCTCCGCCAACTGGATGGCGGCGTGCGGCAACAAAGGCGAAGACGAAAAACTCTACCGCACCGTCGAAGCCGTTTCCAAAGCCTGTCAGGCATTGGATTTGAGCATTCCCGTGGGTAAAGACAGCCTATCGATGAAAACCGTTTGGCAGGACGGCGAAGAGAAAAAATCCGTCGTATCGCCGTTGAGCCTGATTATTTCTGCGTTTGCGCCAGTGGAAGACGTACGCAAAACCGTTACGCCTGAGTTGAAAAACGTCGAAGACAGCGTATTGCTGCTGGTTGACTTGGGCAACGGCAAAGCGCGCATGGGCGGCTCGGCGTTTGGTCAGGTTTATAACAACATGACCGGCGATGCACCTGATTTGGACGATACAGGCCGTCTGAAAGCGTTTTACAACGTGATTCAACAGCTTGTCGCCGAAGACAAACTCTTGGCATACCACGACCGCAGCGACGGCGGCTTGTTTGCGACGTTGGTGGAAATGGCGTTTGCGGCACGATGCGGCTTGAACGTGGATTTGACTTCACTGGTTGCCAACCAAGCCGACGTCAACGAAGCCAGCATCCGCGCATTGTTCAATGAAGAACTGGGCGCAGTGATTCAAATTGCCAAACAAGATGTTGCGGCAGTAGAAGCCTTGTTTAAAGAAGCTGATTTGGCACTGCATACCGTTGCCACCATCGATACTGACGAAAAAATCGTTATCCGCAATCAGGCAGGCATCGTGCTGGAACAAACCCGCGCCGACCTGCAACGCGCATGGCAGGAAACCAGCCACGCCATCCAACGCCTGCGCGACAACCCTGCCTGCGCAGACAGCGAGTTCGCCCTGATTGGCGACAACGACCGCAGCGCATTGTTTGCCGACGTGAAGTTTGACGTAAAAGAAGACATCGCCGCGCCGTTTATCAACAGCGGCGCGAAACCCAAAATCGCCATCCTGCGCGAACAGGGCGTGAACGGACAAATCGAAATGGCCGCCGCCTTTACCCGCGCCGGATTTGATGCCTACGACGTGCATATGTCCGACCTGATGGCAGGTCGTGTTCACCTTGCCGACTTCAAAATGCTGGCGGCGTGCGGCGGCTTCAGCTACGGCGACGTACTCGGTGCGGGTGAAGGCTGGGCGAAATCCATCCTGTTCCACCCTGCTCTGCGCGACCAATTTGCCGCCTTCTTCGCCGACCCAAACACGCTGACATTGGGTGTGTGCAACGGCTGCCAAATGGTTAGCAACCTCGCCGAGATTATCCCGGGCGCAGAGGCATGGCCTAAATTCAAACGCAACTTAAGCGAACAGTTTGAAGCGCGCCTGAGCATGGTTCATGTCCCCAAATCAGCCTCCCTGATCCTGAACGAAATGCAAGGCTCCAGCCTGCCTGTCGTGGTCAGCCACGGCGAAGGCCGCGCCGACTTCGCGCTTCACGGCGGCAATATTTCTGCCGATTTGGGCATTGCGCTGCAATACATCGACGGACAAAACCAAGTGACCCAAACTTATCCGCTCAACCCTAACGGCTCGCCGCAAGGCATCGCCGGTGTGACCAACACCGACGGCCGCGTCACCATCATGATGCCGCATCCGGAACGCGTGTACCGTGCCGCGCAAATGAGCTGGAAACCGGAAGACTGGACGGAACTGTCTGGCTGGTATCGCCTCTTTGCCGGCGCAAGAAAAGCTTTGGGCTAATGAAAAGCTTGATTTGATCAGGCTTTAAGCAAGGCCGTCTGAAACAGGAAAGGCAAAATTTTCCGCCTCCTGTTTTCAGACGGCCTTTAAGTTTACTTTATTTATAGAAACCGGCTGCCGTCATTCTGTATTTCCCTCTTTTAAACTATAATCGACATATTCAGACGGCCTTTTCCGACATTATGACTCGACAAGCCTTTATCCTCAGCGATTGCGAATTTTCCGAATGCGGAGAAAAGCCTTACGCCCTATTGACCGCGAATCCGACTAAGGAACACCACTTCATCGCCCAAACCGAGCAACGGCAGCATGCGCATAATCCGCAGGTCAGCCCGCAAAATCAGAATGTTTACATGCTGCCCTTGTCCATGTTCCACACTGGCGAAAAAGCCCGCGGCAAAGAACAAAACCGCAGCGAAGCGATAAGCGTCAACATCATCGGCAACTTGGCGGCGAAAAACCTCTATACGCTGACCTTTGTCGAAGACTCCGCCAACCAATACAATCTGGAAAGCTGGTTCAACCGTCATGAAAGCGGCTACGAAGATGCCTGCAACCATCTGCGCACCTTACCTGCAGGCCGTCTGAAAACACCTACGGCAAATGCCGATACCGTCAAAGTACCGGATGCCTTGTGGCGGATATTGCGGCTGAAATTCCTCGGCATTCTTCGCAATCCGCACAACCATAAAAACCTGTTTGCCCACCGCCTGCACCAAACGCTTCGGGCGCGGCTGCCGGAAGTCGGTTTTGAATTTGTCCGCTTGATCAGCAAACGCGACCCCAAGCGCATCGAAGCCATTATGCAGGACTACCGTTTTTCCTTTCTCTGCTATGTCGATTGGCTGGGCGGGCTTTACGGTATGTTGAGCGAAGGCGTGGCGCAGCCGTCGTTGTTTGAACGGCTGTTTTGCAACATTTTTGCCGAACCCGAAGCAGTGAAAATCGAATTGTTCCGCTATCCGGAAAACACAGGGCTGTGCCTGTTTGGCGACAGCAGTTTCTGCCTGCAAGCCTCGGCAAAGCTATTGAGCGTCGGTGTCAATATTTCGCACGATATGTTTGCCGTCGTCCATCTGCAAACTGGCCGTTGGCACGCGTTTAAAAACACCTTTCATCACGATGCGCCCAAACTGCAAGGCCAAGTGCGGATTATCGACGGCGACCAAACCCAAAGATTGCTGTTTAACCGACTGTGCATCCAGCAAGCCCATGAAGCCGTGTTCGGCCAAAGCCCGAATATCAAAGATTATTTAGAGGCCGTCTGAAACCCCAAACCAGAAGAAAGCATATGAAAATCACACCAATCCAAGCTCTAAACGACAACTACATCTGGATGATTCAAGAAGGCAACCATGCCGTCTGCGTTGATCCGTCCGATGCCACGCCCGTTTTGAAATTCCTCGTTCACAACCGCCTGATGCTGGCGCAAACATGGATTACCCATCCGCACCCCGACCATACCGGCGGCGCAAAAAGCCTGTTCCACGGCTTTTTGGAATCCCCAATCTATGGCGAAAGCGACATCGACGTGGCGACACATACCGTCACGGCAGGCACGCAGTTCCCGTTTGGCGAAGGCTTGGTTACCGTTTGGGCAACTCCCGGCCATACCGACCGACACATCAGCTATCTGCTGGAAAATTCAGACGGCCTGCACGTTTTCTGCGGCGACACCTTGTTCTCCGCCGGTTGCGGCCGCGTATTTACCGGCACAATCGAGCAGCTTTACGACAGCTTCCACCGATTCAACCAGCTGCCCGAAGAAACGCTGTTTTATCCGGCGCACGAATATACCGCCTCCAATCTGCGCTTTGCCCAACATATCGAGCCGGACAACACCGACATTCAGACGGCCTTGGCCGCAGCCAAACACACGCCGACACTGCCTGTCAGCCTGGCGCACGAACGCAAAGTCAATCCGTTTTTCCGCGTACACCTGCCCCAAGTTCGGGGACGCGCCGAAGAATTGAGCGGACAAAAATTAAACAGCGAACTCGAAGTCTTCGCTGCTTTGCGTGAATTGAAAAATCAATTTTAATTGGGCTATTCCCTAAATAATAAAGGCCGTCTGAACAATATCTGTTCAGACGGCCTTTATTATTTAGGGATTATTCCCACTCAATCGTGGCAGGCGGTTTGCCGCTGACATCATAAACCACGCGGTTGATACCTTTGACTTCGTTGATGATGCGGTTGGACACGCGGCCAAGCAGCGAGTAAGGCAACTCAGCCCAGTGTGCGGTCATGAAGTCGCTGGTAATCACGGCACGCAAAGCTACGACGTAATCATAAGTACGGCCGTCGCCCATTACGCCGACGGATTTTACGGGCAGGAACACGGCAAAGGCTTGGCTGGTCAGGTCGTACCAAGATGTCCCGTTTTCATCGGTGGTGTTGCGCAATTCTTGAATGAAAATATCGTCCGCTTGACGCAGCAAGTCGGCATATTCTTTTTTCACTTCGCCCAAGATACGCACGCCCAAACCCGGGCCTGGGAACGGATGACGGTACACCATTTCGCGCGGCAGACCCAAAGCGACGCCCAATTCGCGTACTTCGTCTTTGAACAAATCACGCAACGGCTCAAGCAATTTGAGCTTCATGTTTTCAGGCAGGCCACCGACATTGTGGTGCGATTTGATGGCGTGGGCTTTTTTGGTTTTCGCGCCTGCGGATTCGATTACGTCGGGGTAAATCGTACCTTGCGCCAACCATTTGGCGTTGGTGAGTTTTTTCTCTTCAGCATCAAAGACTTCGATAAATTCCGCACCGATGATTTTGCGTTTTTTCTCCGGATCGGTCACGCCGGCAAGTTTCGCCAAAAACTGCTCTTCGGCATCAACGTGAATCACGCGTACGCCCAAGTTGCGGGCAAACATATCCATCACCATTTTGCCTTCGTTCAAGCGCAACAAACCGTGGTCAACAAACACGCAGGTCAGTTGGTCGCCGATGGCGCGGTGAATCAGCGCGGCCGCTACAGAAGAGTCCACGCCGCCGGACAAACCCAAAATCACTTCGTCGCTGCCGACTTGTTCGCGGATTTTGGCAACGGCTTCTTCGATGTAGTTCGGCATGGTCCAGCTTGGTTGTGCGCCGCAAATATCCAAGACAAAGCGGTTCAACAACGCGCGGCCTTGTTTGGTGTGGGTCACTTCAGGGTGGAATTGGATGCCGTAGAATTGTTTCTCAGCGTTTTCCATCATGGCAATCGGGCAAGACGGGGTGTCGCCGATGACGGAGAAGCCGGTAGGCAGTTTGGAAACTTTATCGCCATGGCTCATCCATACGTCGAGCGTGTTTGGCGCATCATCTTGAATGCCGCGTGTCAGCTCGCTGTCGATGGTTTTCACTTGCGCATAACCGAATTCGCGTTGGTTGCCCGGGCTAACTTCGCCGCCCAAGTGGTGCGCCATAAATTGCATACCGTAGCAGATGCCCAAAACCGGAATACCTAAATCAAAAATACCGGTATCGGCTTGATAATCGGATTCGTAAACGGAATTGGGGCCGCCGGAGAGGATGATGCCTTTCGGATTGAAGGCTTTGATTTCGTCCAGAGGCATGTCGAAAGAATGCAGTTCGCAGTAAATGTGAGCTTCGCGCACGCGGCGGGCGATCAGCTGGGTAACTTGCGAGCCGAAGTCGAGGATGAGGATTTTGTCTTGGATCATGGCGAAAACTTTGCAAAATATAAGAAAACGGTGCGGCCGGGAGGGTAAATTTCAAATTTAAACCACAATAAAAAAGGCCGTCTGAATCGGCGGATTATACCATTGTTCAGACGGCCTTTATAGGGCAAAACCCAAATCTCTCATCTTTCTATTTTGCGTGTTTCTCAGGAATCATATCGCTGCGCGAGAGCAGCAGCAGACAACCCAACACAACCATGCCGATGGCTAATAATGGCGAGAGGTAAATCCAGTAGTTCATGTGCAGATAAATGGCTGTACCGATATAAACCAGCATCGGGCCGGAAACGATGGACTGTTTGTTGATGCCGTCCATAATCAACACGGCAAAGCCCAAAATAATTAATGCGCCGGCAATCATGGTCGATGTCGCAGGCAAAATATCCGTGGCGCGTAAAAACCAAACTGCACCAAAGATAATCAAAAATAAAGGCAGAAAAAGTGAAGGACGGGACATAACAACGCTCCGTAAAGGTTTCAGACGGCCTGTATTATTGTGTGCGCCGGTCATACAGACAAGATATAAAAATGCAATCTTGTGTGTGATTATGCAAAGGTTGGCACAACAAAAAGGCCGTCTGAACAACAGCAAACCGAAATCAAATATTTCAATTTATCCTGTATCAGACGGCCTTTTAACTCATCAGGCTTTGCCGGTACTGCCGAATCCGCCTTCACCGCGCTCGCTGGCGGCAAACTCGTCCACAACCTTAAACGCGGCTTGAACAACCGGCACAATCACCATTTGCGCGATACGCTCCATAGGCTCGATGGTAAACGCTTCTTTACCACGGTTCCACAGAGAAACCTTCAATTCGCCTTGATAATCCGAGTCAATCAAACCGACCAAATTGCCCAAAACAATACCGTGTTTATGACCCAAACCGGAACGCGGCAGCAAAACGGCTGCATACGCAGGGTTGGCCAAATGCACCGCCAAACCGGTCGGCACGAGATATACATCGCCCGGCTGCAACACAACAGCTTCATCCAGGCAGGCACGCAAGTCCAAACCGGCAGAACCGGGCGTTGCATAAGCAGGCAGGGAATCGGCCATTTTCGGATTTAAGATTTTCAGTTCGACTTCGGTTTGCATGACGGGACTCCGTATTGTTCTTTATTGGAAAGGGCTACGATTATACACAAATGCCCTTGAGGCCGTCTGAAAAAACGGAGTATGATTCAGTCAGACCTAAGGAGAAAATCATGGACTTGCACAATATCCGCGAAGATTACAGCAAACGCGAGCTGTCGGAAGCCGAATGCCACGCCGACCCGATTGTCCAATTCGAGCAATGGCTGAACGAAGCGATTCACGCCGAAGTCAACGAACCGACTGCGGTCAACGTTGCCGCCGTAGGCGAAGACGGCAGACCCAACAGCCGCATGGTACTGCTGAAAGAAGTCAACCCCAAAGGCTTTGTTTTCTTTACCAATTACCACAGCCGCAAAGGACGCTCCTATACGGCACACCCCTTTGCCGCCATGACTTTTTTCTGGCCGGAACTCGAACGCCAAGTGCGCATTGAAGGACGCATTGAAAAACTCGACGCCGCTGCTTCGGACGAATATTTTGAAAGCCGCCCCTACACCAGCCGTATCGGCGCATGGGCAAGCGAACAAAGCGAAGTGATTTCTAGCAAAGCCGTCTTGGTGGCCAAAGCCGCAGCCGTCGGTGTCAAACATCCCCTGCATGTTCCCCGCCCGCCGCATTGGGGCGGATACCTCGTTATTCCCGACCGCATCGAATTCTGGCAAGGCCGCCCGAGCCGCCTGCACGACCGCATTCAATACCGCCTGGTTGACGGCAGCTGGATACGCGAACGCCTTTCGCCATAATTTTCGGATTTTCAAACAAAAAATTACTGGTTGAGTTACAATACAGCCTTTCATCGGCAGGCCGTCTGAATCTGATTTTCAGACGGCCTTTTCCCCCAATCCAACCCCTGCCGCAACTGCCGCAGAAGAACCGCTTTTTCAAGCGAGTTAGGAAAAATCATGTCCAAACAGCCTTCCAGCAAACGCCAATGGCGCGACGGCGTATCATCTGCCGCCAAGAAACCTTCCAAACCGGCCAAATCCTTTGCCAATAAAAAACGTCCAGACGACGCACGCAAAACATCAGGCAAACCTTACGGCCAAAAAGTTTCAGACGGCCCTAAAGCTCAAAATACCGCGCCAAAACAACGTGCCGCCAAAGCCAAAAAACTGGTTGTCCGCAACCCCAACCAAAAAATCATGGAACACGCCCGCGATTTGAAAGAACGCCGCAGCGACCTTTCCCGCTTTGAACCCGAGCGCCTGCAAAAAGTCCTGGCCGCATCCGGCGTCGGCTCACGCCGCGAAATGGAAGAATGGATCAGCAACGGCTGGGTAACGGTCAACGGCCGCGTCGCCCAACTGGGCGAAAAAGTTACGCCCGACGACCACGTTACCGTCAAAGGCAGCATTATCAAACTCAAATGGGCAGACCGCCTGCCACGCATCATCCTCTACTACAAACAAGAAGGCGAAATCGTTTCCCGCGACGACCCGCAAGGCCGCGTCAGCATCTTCGACCGCCTGCCGCAAGCAGCCAGCAGCCGCTGGGTAGCCATCGGCCGATTGGACATCAATACCAGCGGCCTTTTGATCCTGACCACTTCAGGCGAACTTGTTCAACGCTTTGCCCACCCCAGCTTTGAAGTCGAACGCGAATACGCCGTACGCGTATTGGGCGAGTTGACCACCGAACAAATGCGCGTCCTGACCGAAGAAGGCGTCATGCTCGAAGACGGTCTAGCAAAAGTAGAACGCATCTACGAACAAGGCGGCGAAGGCGCAAACAAATGGTACAACGTCGTCATCAAAGAAGGCCGCAACCGCGAAGTACGCCGCATTTTTGAAAGCCAAGGCCTGACCGTCAGCCGCCTCGTCCGCGTAGGCTTCGGCCCTATCGGCCTGCCAAACCGCCTTAAACGCGGCCAGTTCTACGAACTCAATCCGGCAGAAGTCGCCAACATCATCAAATGGGCGGACATGCTGCTGCCTGGCGAACGTCGCCGGAAGAAAAGTTAATGTAAGATAAATTGGGGCTGAGGCCTTTACAAAATCGTCTCAGCCCGACAAAATCTTGCCCAAGTCATAAAATAGTGGGTATTGAAAGGATTTTCCTTATCCAACACATTAATCGGACTGCCATGTCCGACAAATAATACAGGCATTTTTTCATCGTTGCCTCCTTAATATCTGATGAGGCGGATTGTACGGATAAATGATTAAGCAATAAATCTCAATTTACGAACAATATAATTTCCAAATAGGAAATGATGAAATATTTTTTAGCTTTGCTGCAAAGTTAGAAATAGGTCGTCTGAAAATGTTTTCAGACGACCTCTTGCTATAAGAAACTGTTTTAACCAATCTCTTTTACTAACATTCAACCGCTTTCATCATCAAGCCCTGCCCGTACTTAACCCTGCCTTGCCGTTTTCCCACAAAGTTTTCAGTAAAACTTTCCACGCCGACAATTTAGGATTGGGCTGTTTGCCTTGTCCGATCAAGTCCATTTGCGTCATATACCAGTTTATTTCCAGCATCGCGCCCGCTTTTTTATCAACCAACGCCACGCCCGTTTGGATGCGGTCGGCCTGCACGGTTTGGTAAGTGCCGTTTTGCATTTTGTTTGCCAAATCAGGGACTAAGGCAAACGGGCGGGCAACGCCGACCAAATCCAGAGCGCTTCTTCCATGGCGGTTTGCGAACGGAAGCCGCCGGTGATAATCAGCGGGGCTTGGCTGACTGCACGGGCTTTTTCGGCGTAATCGATGAAGAAGGCTTCGCGTTTGCGGGTGCTGTCTTTGGCGGCGAGCATTTGCGGGCTTTCGTAGTTTCCACCGGAAACTTCAATAAAATCAATGCCCATTTCCGATAGCTTTTGTACCACTTGTACCGACTCGCTTTCGTCAAATCCGCCTTTTTGGAAATCTGCCGAATTGAGTTTTACGCCGACCAAGAAATCTTTGCCCACGGCAGCGCGGATGGCAGTGTAGGTTTCCAAAAGGAAGCGCATACGGTTTTCCAAGCTGCCGCCCCATTGATCTTGGCGGCGGTTGTGGTGCGGTGAGAGGAATTGGCTGATGAGATAGCCGTGCGCGGCGTGAATTTGTATGCCTGAAAAGCCTGCTTATTCAGCAATTTTCGCGGTTTGCACGAATTGCTGAATCAGCCCGTTGATTTCATCGGCAGTCAATTCGCGCGGCGGATTGATAAAGCCGTCCATGCCCACCAACGGCACGGCGCTAGGCGCAAGTGGGGTTTTATTGATCACCGCAGGCGACTGTTTGCCCGCATGGTTGATTTGCATGATGAGCAGCGTGTCGTTTTGTGTGCCGGCTTTCGCCCATTTTTTTAGCATCTCAAGGCTGCGGCCGTCTGAAATTACCACATCGTTTATCGAATTATCGGGAAAGATGGGGGATGTCAAAGGGAATTTTTAGAAGATGGTTTTAGCACAGAAATTCGCTACAGATAAAATGGCGGGCAAAAGCCCACCCTATCTAGTGCTTACACGCCCATTTTCCACGCGGAGATATGTTTCAAATTATCCATTAAAGGGGCGTTAGATTTTCAGGCATTTTTGCAATCAGCCTTTAAAATCTGACCGCTTGAAAAACTTACTATCAAAGCAAAAATTCCTTGGAGTAGAGCATTAGGAAATTTTATACATATTTTAAGTTTTTAATTTGCTGACCAGATATCTGAAAGTTTATTTTTAATAGCTAAGAATAAGACTCTTTTCCAAGAATTAACCCTTGATTCATTTTGAATAACTGACTCTATTATACTCGATTCAAACATATCTTTACTCATACCACAAGCCTTAGAGGCTTCTATTTGATTTAATAAGTCCGATAATGGACCTACTGCTTTTTTAGAAAAACGTTCTGCAAGATTAAAAGTCTGAAAATGAAAACGGATTTTTTCTTTTTTGTCATTTGACCATGTTGCAGGAGGAACAACAGAATATGTAACAGTTTCTTCCATATACACAGCGTATAACCACTGTTGGTTAAAAAAACAATCATCATCCAAATAAGGATGAATTAATTGTTCATCCTTACTTATAGGGAAAAACTCTTTTTTATATTCTGTATTACAATCCTTACATATTGGAATTAAGTTATAAGGCAACACAGAGAAATGTCCATATCTTGCTTTAGGAAGAAAATGATCTAACTGTGTAGGGTCACCAATTCCCCCGCAAAAAGGACATTGTATTAGAGGAGATTTTGCCAAATTAATAATTGTGTTATATACATCTCCACATCTACAATCACGTAAACAGTACTCATATAACTTAACCATATGCTCATTTTCTAAACTACCTGTAATATGTATTGACTTAGGTAAAATATTATTAAACATATATAAATTATTTGCTCTAGAATAGCTTTCGTAATCATTTCCTTTATTTATGAGAAAATTTTGGTTATTTAATACATGTTGTTTATAATTCACATCCCTTTCACAGCACAAATTAATAACTTCGCTATGTGATTGTATAGAGTTAGGTAAGACTAATCGGATCATTTTATTTCTCCATTAATTTTTTTATCCCTTAACCTAATTAATGTTTTTAATAAAATCTTTGCTTCTGTTCCAAGTTGTTCTTTAAATTCCAAAACAATTTCCTCATAACTATTATTGTCTTTAACTTTTGAATCCAGAATCTTATGAAAACCAGACTTGGTAACCTCTAAACCAAAAACCTCTCTTGTTAGTACTCCTACGTTTTCTCCAAACGTTTCAATATTAGGTCTGAAAGGATCGGTTCTTGTTCCTGTTCGCTCAATTTTCCAGACACATGATTTTGGGATTTCCTGTAGTACAACTGGTGAATGTGTTGCAATAATTGCAATACCATTTCTATTGTCAAGTAATTCAGATAAAGCCCGAATAAATGCGGAAAGAAGTGGGGGATGGAGATGACTTTCAGGCTCATCGAGTAAAACAAGGGTTTTTTCTTCAACTTTTGCAACTAATTGAGTCATGATTAATAAAACAGAAGCATGTCCTGAACTCATTTTTTTAATAACTCTTAATACCTTTTCCTTATTATAGTCATCATTCATTAAACCACTTAAGTTCATTTCTGAAAAATTATTATCTGATTCTAAATTTTTAATTGCATTTAGCCATCGTTCTTTCTTAGCAAATAACGATTTACATATAGAAAATGCATCCCAAAAATCTTCTTTAAAATAATTTACTGGCTCTTTAAGCTTCTCGTTAGATTCTTTTAATCCAATATAATGGTAATATTTCAGTTCTTTTCTATTTGGAATAAATGGATCAAACACACTAAAAGACACAGCAACTAAATGACTAAAATAATCATCACCAATCGGTTTAAATTCGTTCCCAGAGAAAATACTTAAAGGATTTTTTTCATAAAACCCACCTTCATTATTATCAGTTTTATCTATGTATGATTTAATCATTCCGTTTAACAGTGTTGTTTTGCCAACACCATTTCTACCAATAATAGCGTGTATATTTGAACTTGGCATAGAGTTTGCAATAACATTAAACTCAAGACTTATTTTTCCTATATTGTCTTTTTCACTTCGAATAAAATAAAAGTTAAAATCATCTAATTTAGATTTTCCATCCAGTATTCGTCTAAATTGCTCTTCAATTGTTTGTTTTCTGATACTTCTCATTAAAGAGGTATTGAAAACAGGTTCATTCTGAAATTTATCAAAGAACTCTGGCTTATGTACAATATCATTTAAACTATTTAAAATTACTGTTCTTATATCTTCTGGTAATTTCTGTATTTCGACATAAAATTCGACATCTTGACCAAGAGAAAAAAATGAGTCTGGTAGTAAATTAAATGCATTGGAATTAAAAATTTCTTGGATTTTTTTGTAAGTAGCAATTTCTTCTGTTTGTCCTTCAAATCCTATTTTAACATTACCTATACGATATACATTTCCTCCATTATCAAATACATTCATAAAAAACATAGTTACATAGCTATAATCATTCCATAAGTCTATAGTTAAACAGACTAAATTTTTAGCATGATAAGGTAACTTTTCATTCCTACCTAATAATTTGAATTGCATGTTTACTCCTTAATAAATCTACAAATCAATTCTATACAACGGCACATTCACCAGCCAATCCTGCTCTCTATAGTCCGCCATGGAAAAACGAATTGCTTGCTCAGGCTGAAATTGTTCTACATACACTTTCAAACTTTTCGCTTTTAAATTTTCTTCTGCTTTGACTTCAATCGGAATCACAGCTTGCTTACGTTGCAGAACAAAATCGACCTCTGCTGTACCTTTTTCAGTTGCCCAATAGAAAACAGAGTTTTCCTGTGTGGCAATAGTTGTTGCAGCACATATTGTTTGGTCATTACACCTTTGGATTCAGTGAAAATTCGGTAAAAACGTCGTCTGAAAACCGAATTTCCGGTTTTCAGACGACGTTTTCTGTTCACAAACCTAAGCGTTATTTCTCTGCTTTCAACACCCGCTGACGGCGGGTTTCGCTCAATACCATGCCCGCGCTGACGGAAACGTTCATGCTTTCTACCGTGCCAAACATCGGAATTGATACCAGCATATCGCAATGTTCGCGCGTCAGGCGGCGCATGCCCTCGCCTTCGTTGCCCATTACCCAAGCCACGCTGTCGGGCAAGTCGCAGTGGTAAAGGTCGGAGTCGCCGCCCATGTCCGTACCGACAATCCAAATGCCGTATTCTTTCAGCTCACGCAAAGTACGGGCAAGATTGGTTACGGTAATATACGGCACGGTTTCCGCCGCACCACAGGCAACCTTGCTGACGGTCGCATTCAGGCCGGCACTTTTGTCTTTAGGTGCAATCACGGCATGTACACCCATCGCATCGGCAGTACGCAGACACGCGCCGAGGTTGTGCGGATCGGTAATGCCGTCCAATACCAGCAAAAACGGCGGTTCGCTCAGGTTTTCCAACACATCTTCCAAGTGAACATGGTTTTTGGAAGCATCGATAAACCCGACCACGCCCTGATGACGCGCCCCTTTGCTGATGGCATTCAGGCGGTCGGCATCGGCAAAATGCACACGTACGTTTTCAGAGGCCGCTTTATCCAATACATCGCGGGTGCGCGCATCGGATTTGCCCTCTTGGATATAGAGTTCGGTAATCGATTTCGGGTTTTGCCACAAACGGGCATTGACGGCGTGAAAGCCATAGATGAGTCGTTGGTTTGCCATGTTTTTGCTTTATCAAAAAATTCAGACGGCCATTATAACAAGTAAGGCCGTCTGAAAATTTTTTATTTCATCAAATAACCGAGTATGCCCGAAGTACCAACGCCGATTAATACCGTCACCAACATCGAAAACCGGCTGGCCGCCAATACCGTCAAAGCAATGGCAATCAGCTCATGCGGTTTGTCCGATACAAAATAAGGCGCAATCACGGAAATCAACACGCAGCCCGGTGCGGCCTCCATCACCACTTGCGCACGACGGCTTAACGTACGGTTGCGCAATGCAAAAAAGCCGATTAATCGGGTCGAATAGGTAACGGCCAACATACTCAAAAACAGCAAAAACGATTGCAGCGACAACAAATCCTTCATTTTTGCTCTCCCCAAAAATACGCCGCCAACAAACCCGACAACGCTCCGGCCGGAACATACCATGCGCCGTCCACGGTCAAATAGGTTACGCACGCCACAATCAGGCTGACAAACCAAGGGCGTGAAGCCGCAAAGCTCTTCCACATACCGCGCAACAACACCAAAAACACCGCCGGAAACGCCATGCCGAAGCCCCATGCCGCCACATCGCCGAACATCGGGCCGACTGCCGCGCCAAACGCCGCAAAACCAATCCAAGTTACATACAAAATAAAGCACACGCCGGCATAAAACGGCATATTGAACGCAGGCAAACCTGCCGCCTTACGCTTTTGAATTTCAGCAAACGCCATTGCCCAGCTTTCATCACACATCACAAACAGCGCAGGCATCGCCTTTTTCAACGGCATATCCCTCATATACGGCGCAATCGCCGCACCCATCAGAATATGGCGCGAATTAATCATAAACGTAACCGTTGCAATCAGCAGAATCGGCAAAGGATTTGCCCACAAATTGACTGCGGCGAATTCCGAACCTCCGGCAAAGTTCATGCCCGTCATCAGCAGCATTTCCAGCCAACTCATGCCCTTCTGCCCGCCCTGCATACCCAAAATCAGCGCCCACGGCAACAAGCCGATCAGCATGGGCGAGGTTTCTTTAATACCGCGCAGAAATTCCGATTGAGGAGAAGCAGTGTGACTCATTTTAATTGAAACGGTTTATCAAAAAGAAGCGACGTATTATAAAGCATGCCGTCTGAACAAGGGTATAATACGGAAAAATAGATTTATTTACGGAAACCGATATGACCCACACCGTCCATCTGCAGTTTGAAGAAATTGACAATACCGTGTTGCAACGCCTGTGCGGCGCGCTCGACAGCAATCTTGAAGCCTTAGGCAAAGCCCTTGATATCCAAATCAGCCGCCGCTTCGAACATTTCACCTTCATGGGCGAACTGGCACACGCCGGCCGCCGTGCCTTGCTGTCGCTTGCCGAAGCCGCAGAAAAAGGCGACTTGGACGACAACGCCATCAGCCTCGCGGCCGTCGAAGCCAAAACCGCAGATGAAAAACACGAAGAAAAACACCACGACCAACAATACTATTTCCGCACCAAACGCGGCAGCATCGGCGGCCGCACCCCGCGCCAAAACGGCTATATCCGCGCCTTACTCAACCACGATGTCGTGTTCGGCTTAGGCCCTGCCGGTACGGGTAAGACCTATCTTGCCGTTGCCGCCGCCGTCGATGCCATGGAAAAGCACCAAATCGAACGCATCGTTTTGGTGCGCCCCGCAGTCGAAGCAGGCGAAAAACTCGGCTTCCTGCCGGGCGATTTAGCGCAAAAAGTCGACCCCTACCTGAGACCGCTTTACGATGCGCTTTATGACTTGATGGGTTTCGACCGCGTAACCAAACTGATGGAAAAAGGTTTGATTGAAATTGCGCCGCTGGCCTATATGCGCGGCCGCACCTTAAATGGCGCGTATGTCATTTTGGACGAAGCGCAAAACACCACGCCCGAACAAATGAAAATGTTCCTGACCCGTATCGGCTTCGGTGCCAAAGCAGTCATTACCGGCGACATCAGCCAAATCGACCTGCCGCGCAACATCAAATCCGGCCTGAAAGATGCACGCGAAAAACTGCGCGATGTAGAAGGCCTGTATTTCCACACCTTCACCAGCGAAGACGTTGTCCGCCATCCATTGGTACAGAAAATCGTCGAAGCCTATGAAGCTGCCGAAGAACAAGCTGAAAAGAAAAACGACGAATAATCTTTTCAAACACTGAAGGCCGTCTGAAAATCAAATTTCAGACGGCCTTCCTACATCATTCGGCACATAATACTGCTATAATCCGAAAACCAAGTAAAACAACGACTTCAAAAGGAAAAATATGACTCTCAAGCCACCCGTCCGAATCGCCGTTACCGGCGCGGCAGGGCAAATCGCCTACGCCACCCTCTTCCGTATCGCCGGCGGCATCATGCTCGGACGCGACCAACCCGTTATCCTGCAACTGCTCGACCTGCCGCAGGCGCAACAAGCATTACGCGGCGTGATTATGGAAATGCAGGATTGCGCCTTCCCCCTCTTAGCCGACATCTTCGCCACAGACGATCCCGAAGTCGCCTTCAAAGATGCCGACATCGCCCTCTTGATTGGTGCGCGCCCGCGTACGCAAGGCATGGAACGCGCCGACCTGCTGCATGCCAACGCTGAAATTTTCAAAGTACAAGGCGCGGCGTTGAACAAAGTTGCCCATCGCAATGTCAAAGTCCTCGTCGTCGGCAACCCGGCCAACACCAACGCCTACATCGCCATGAAGTCCGCGCCCGACATCCCGCCGGAAAACTTCACCGCCCTGATGCGACTCGACCACCACCGCGCAGTCAGCCAAATTGCCGAAAAAATCAACCGCCCGATTACTTCCATCGAGCAAATGTGCGTCTGGGGCAACCACAGCCCGACCATGTACGCCGACTACCGCTACGCCACCAGCAACGGCGAGTCCGTCCAAGACATGATTACCGAACCCGACTGGAACACCGAAGTCTTCATGCCGAAAATCGCCGGACGCGGTGCCGCCATTATTGCCGCACGCGGCTCATCATCCGCGGCCTCCGCAGCCAATGCCGCCATCTACCACCTGCGCGACTGGTTGCTCGGCAGCAGCGGTAAATGGATAACCATGGGCGTTCCATCCGACGGCTCTTACGGCATTCCCGAAGGTTTGATTTTCGGCTTCCCCGTCATTTGCGACGAAGGCAGCTACCGCATCGTCCAAGGCTTGGATTTGTCGGACGAATTCAGCCAAAAACGTATTGCCGCTACGCTGGCCGAATTAGAAGAAGAACGTTCAGCCATCCATGATCTACTCTAAACCAGAGGCCGTCTGAAAACCAAATTTCAGACGGCCTAAATAATTAAATGCCCGTTCTACAATCATTTTTAAAAACTAGAATGGCACTCTTTGTCCTTGTTTATCTTTAAGATGCCATTGACCTGACGGTGTACAACCGCCGCCACTACCGCCGACAGCATAATGATCACAATTCGGATCAAGCCGTTTCCCTTGAGAATATGAGCCATTTGTCAAATCGTCTCCATCAAAGGAACTGCATGCGCCGGTGAAAGCTACGCAAAACAGGACTAAAAATTTCTTCAACATTCACATCACCTTTTTTATAAAAGTCACACCACAAAATTGCAGCCTAGATAAAGTTCCCACGCTATCGATATGAGCCACACTGTGTGAGCAAAAAAAACAATCCTTCCTTGCTCACGGTTGTATTATCCAAAATTTCCGCTGCCATCACTCAAAAAACTACAGCTAGAAACTTGAAATACACATCCAACAAGATTAAAAACATCAAAATAGTTATCAAACTAATTTTATAAACATGTGACAAAATTTTTGCAACTTTGTTTCTTATGGTTTTGCTTTTTATAAAGATCGTTCTCACAATATGAAAATTATCCGATACCTTTTCTGCGTTTAAAAAAGGCCGTCTGAAAACCAAATTTCAGACGGCCTTTACTGTACAGCCTTATTCCGCCACATCAATACACAAATATTTCAATTCCAAATACTCGTCCGCACCGTATTTGCTGCCTTCACGTCCCAAACCGCTGCGTTTTACGCCACCAAACGGTGCTACTTCATTACTGATTAAGCCCGTATTGATGCCGACCATGCCGTATTCCAAGGCTTCGCCGACGCGCCACTGACGGGCGGTGTCGGAGGTGAAAAGGTAAGCTGCCAAACCGTATTCTGTATTGTTCGCAGCCGCGATGACTTCGGCTTCGGTTTCAAAACGGAATACTGGACACAACGGCCCGAAGGTTTCTTCATGCGCCACCGCCATTTGCGCCGTTACGCCGCTTAAGACGGTCGGCTCAAAAAATGTTCCGCCCAACGCGCTGCGTTTGCCGCCGGTCAGACAACTTGCACCTTTAGCTAATGCGTCGGCAATGTGTTGCTCAACTTTTTCTACCGCTTTTTCCTCAATCAGCGGCCCTTGGTTGACGCCCTCATCCAAGCCGTTGCCCAATTTGAGCGCGGCTACTTTTTCGCTTAATTTGCGGCAAAATTCGTCGTAAATGCCGGATTGAGCATAAACGCGGTTGGTGCAGACGCAGGTCTGGCCGCTGTTGCGGAACTTGCTGGCAAGTGCGCCTTCGACGGCTTTGTCCAAATCGGCATCGTCAAACACGATAAACGGCGCGTTGCCGCCCAGCTCCAAACTGAGTTTTTTAATGTCCGCCGCGCTGTCGGCAAAAATTTTCGCGCCGACTTCGGTCGAGCCGGTAAAGCTGATTTTGCGCACGGTCGGGTTCGTGGCAAATTCATGACTGATTTCCGAAGCGCGGCCACTGACGACGGGCAACAAATCCTGCGGTACGCCCGCTTCATAAGCCAAGACAGCCAATGCATACGCACTCAAAGGTGTGAGCGATGCAGGTTTAACGATCATCGCGCAGCCCACCGCCAAAGCAGGCGCAGCCTTGCGCGCAATCATCGCAGATGGGAAGTTCCACGGTGTAATCGCAGCGGTAACGCCGACAGGCTGTTTCAATACAACCAGTTTTTGCGACGCTTTCACACTCGTCAACACATCGCCGTCAATCCGCCGAGCCTCTTCCGCAAACCAGCGCACAAACGAAGCCGCATAATCAATTTCACCACGCGCCTCAGTCAGGCTTTTGCCCTGCTCCATCGTCATGATACGCGCCAGTTCTTCTTTGTTTTCTTTAATTAAAAAATACCAACGCCACAACACATCGGCGCGCTCCAACGCAGTTTTTGCCGCCCATAATTTTTGCGCGGTCTCTGCCTTTTGAATCAAAAGCTTCAGGCCGTCTGAATCAGTCTTACGGACAAACGCCAAAGCCTCACCTGTTGCAGGGTTATCAACTTTAATGGCATCTGGGATCGGAGAAAAGGAAATATCGGGATGGTTGAGCAAACGAGCAAAATCTTTCATGAGAAACGACCTTTCTAAAACCGAGGATATACGTTCATTATCATATTCATACCATGAAAGCGCAACTGAATCGCAAAATAAGACAACAGCAAAGGCCGTCTGAATATCTTACAGCCGATCTTTGGTTTAGCGACATCATATCCATCTTAATTACAAATGAAATACGATTATTAATACTCTACCTCAAAAGGATAAGACACATGTATTACAACAATTTGCTATAATACAAAACTCATTTCAACCCTCATTCGAAATTCCATTTTCAGACGGCCTTTGTCTGTTTATAAGGCCGTCTGAAATGTTTTCCGTCCATCCTCTTCTGCCGAACCATGATTCCATCTGATTTCATTGACGAGCTTTTGTCCAAAGTCGATATTGTCGATATTATCGACGAGCAGGTTCCGCTGAAGAAAGGCGGGGCGAACTATATGGCTTGTTGTCCATTCCACAAGGAAAAGACACCGTCGTTTTCGGTCAGCCCGACCAAGCAGTTTTACCATTGTTTCAGTTGCGGGGCGCATGGTTCGGCGATTGGTTTTGTGATGGAGCATCAAGGGCTGTCGTTTCCGGAGGCGGTGCAGTTTTTGGCTGATCGTGTGGGCATGACGGTGCCTAAAGTTCGTGGGCAGGAAGACAATCCCGAAATCCGTGCCGAACGCAAGAAAAAACAGCAGACTTTGGAAGAAACGACGGCAGCGGCAGCGGATTTTTACGCGCAACAGTTGAAATTCAATCCGGCAGCGAAAACTTATTTAGACAAACGCGGCTTGAGTGCGGAAGTCATCGCGCATTACGGTTTGGGCTATGCACCTGACGGTTGGCAGCCTTTGGCACAAGTGTTCCAACCGTACCCGAATACTGCGTTGGTGGATACGGGCATGGTCATTGATAACGAAGGTAAACATTATGACCGCTTTCGCCATCGGATTATGTTCCCTATCCGTAATCCGCGTGGGCAGGTCATCGGATTTGGCGGCCGCGTATTGGACGACTCCAAACCCAAATACCTCAACTCGCCGGACACTCCTTTGTTCGATAAAGGGAAAAACCTTTACGGGCTATATGAAGGGCGTGCTGCCGTAAAAGAGGCCGGACGGATTTTGGTGGTCGAAGGTTACATGGACGTGGTCGCGCTGGCGCAGTTCGGCATCGGCTACGGCGTGGCGGCTCTAGGTACGGCAACCACGGCGGAACATGTCAAAATCCTAATGCGTCAGGCAGACAGTATTTATTTTTGTTTTGACGGCGACGGCGCGGGACGTAAAGCGGCTTGGCGCGCGCTGGAAAATGCGTTGCCGCAATTAAAAGACGATAAATCGCTACATTTTCTCTTCCTGCCCGAAGAACACGACCCCGACAGCTACATTCGCACCTACGGTAAGACGCAATTTGAAGATGCTTTGTTAAACCAAAGCAAGCCCCTATCCGAATATTTTTGGGAACATCTTTCAGACGGCCTCAACCTCAATACGCAAGAAGGCAAAGCAGAGTTGGTCAAAACCAGTTCTCCGCTTTTGGCTCAGATTACCGCGCCGGCATTGGGCTATCTTCTAAAACAAAAACTCAGCGAGCTGGTAGGCATTGACCCGGACAACCTCGCCCAGTTACTCGGACAAGAAGCGCCAAAGCGGCACGTCAAACAAAAAAGTTACAAACTGCCGCCCATTTCTGTCAAACAGCCAACCATGCTGACACTGGTTCAAAGACAGATACGCAGCCTCTTGATAAATCCGGCTTGGGCTTCATATATAGACCTGCCCGATTATCTGGCTTTAAGCGGCGACTTTGCCTGCCTTGCCAATCTGGCCGAAACCATCAAACATCACGATACGACTCCTGCAACCGCACAAGTGCTTGAATATATGCGCGGTTCGCCCTATGAGGAAACCGTCAATCAAATCTTTTTATCGACCCTTCACTCTGAAGAAATGGAAGGGGATGACGAAGAAGATTGCGAAAGTTTCCAAATCGGCATGAAAAAGTTGTTAAATGAATTAAAATACAGTCAAATCGAAACTTTAAAGCAAAAAAGTATTCAAACTGGTTTGACCGAAAATGAAAAAAGACTTTTGCTGTCGCTTTTGACGGCAAAGCAAAACTAACCCCTCAGGCCGTCTGAACAATCTAAACACACGCTGCGAAACATGACACGCAGAACACTCCATCTGTAATATTTTCAGACGGCCTCAGAGTATTAAAGTGAAATCTGATTTCACAACAAAAAGCTCTGCTCCGCCTTCAGGTACGGCTACATCACCGTAAACCGTCGGCATCCTATCAACCTAGAGAGCAATCCATGTCTAAAAACCAAAACTACGAAGAATACCAAGACCAAGACGACAACCGTCCCTTGAGTATCGAAGAGCAGCGCGCGCGTCTGCGCCAACTCATTATCATGGGTAAAGAACGCGGCTACATCACTTATTCTGAAATTAACGACGCGCTGC
The DNA here is from genome assembly GCF_001836795.1 of Neisseria sp. HMSC061H08. Lineage (NCBI taxonomy): Bacteria > Pseudomonadati > Pseudomonadota > Betaproteobacteria > Neisseriales > Neisseriaceae > Neisseria > Neisseria sp. HMSC061H08. The sequence continues at coordinate 87,420 of NZ_KV830562.1, forward strand.
CCGACGATATGTCCGACGCCGAGCAAATCGACAACATCGTCAGCATGATTTCCGGTTTGGGTATCCAGGTAACCGAGCAGGCTCCTGATGCTGAAGACATCCTCTTGAGCGACAACGCCGCCGCCATGACCGACGACGATGCCGTTGAAGAAGCCGAAGCAGCACTCTCCAGTGCAGATTCAGAATTTGGCCGCACTACCGACCCTGTGCGTATGTATATGCGTGAAATGGGGCAAGTCGATCTGTTGACGCGTGAAGACGAAATCATCATCGCCAAAAAAATCGAAAATGCACTGAAAAACATGGTGCAGGCCATTTCCGCCTGCCCTGGTTCAATTGCCGAAATTTTGGCTTTGATCGAACAAGTCCGCAACGACGAAATTCGTGTGGATGAAGTGGTTGAAGCCATCATCGACCCTAATGAAGTTTTATTAAACGAATTGGGTCTGGGTCATTTGGAAAATGCCAAACCTGACGATGAAGAAGGCGAGACCGACAGCGAAGTCGAAGATGACGACGAAGATGATGAAGATGACTCCGGCAGCGATTCCGAAGCCATGTCCGCCGCCCATTTGGCCGAACTGAAACAAAAAGTGTTGGAACATTTCGCCTTTATCGAGAGCGAATACGGCAAAATGATCAAGCAGCTGGAAAAACACGGCAGCCAACACGCCAACTACCTGAAACACCGCGATGCCATTGCCAACAAACTGCTGGAAGTCCGTTTTGCCACACGCCAAATCGAAAATTTGAGCAGCAACCTGCGCAGCCGCGTTGAAAACATCCGCAAACTCGAACGCGAAATCCGCGATATCTGCATCGACCGCGTACGTATGGAACGCGACTACTTCATCGAAAACTTCCTGCCTGCTATTACCGATTTGGAATGGGTTGAAAAAGAAGTAGCCAAAGGCCGAGTGTGGGCCAATGCTTTAGATCGTTTCCGCCACGCCATCCTCGAAAAACAAGCCGAGCTGGCTAATATGGAAACCGAAACCCGCATTTCCATCGAAGAGTTGAAAGAAATCAACAAAAACATGGTGCTGAGCGAGAAAGAAACCTCAGCCGCCAAACAGGAAATGATTCAGGCCAACTTGCGTTTGGTTATTTCCATTGCAAAAAAATACACCAACCGCGGCTTGCAATTCCTTGATTTGATTCAAGAAGGCAATATCGGTCTGATGAAGGCGGTAGACAAATTCGAATACCGCCGAGGCTACAAGTTCTCTACTTATGCCACATGGTGGATCCGTCAAGCGATTACCCGTTCCATCGCCGACCAAGCGCGTACCATCCGTATTCCGGTTCACATGATTGAAACCATCAACAAAATGAACCGTATCTCGCGCCAATACCTGCAAGAAACCGGTGAAGAGCCTGATTCCGCCAAACTGGCCGAGCTAATGGAAATGCCGGAAGACAAAATCCGCAAAATCATGAAAATCGCCAAAGAGCCGATTTCCATGGAAACACCGATTGGCGATGACGATGATTCGCACTTGGGCGACTTCATCGAGGATGCCAACAACGTTGCTCCGGCAGAAGCTGCGATGTACACCAGCCTGCACGAAGTAACCAAAGAAATCCTCGAAAGCCTGACACCGCGCGAAGCCAAAGTTTTGCGTATGCGTTTCGGTATCGATATGAATACCGACCACACTTTGGAAGAAGTCGGCAAACAATTTGACGTAACTCGTGAACGTATCCGTCAAATCGAAGCCAAGGCCCTGCGCAAGCTACGCCACCCGACCCGCAGCGACCGCCTCCGCAGCTTCCTCGACAGCGAAGAAAACAAATCGTAAAAGCAAACCGCAGGTTGAAAGACCTGCGGTTTTTTTGAAATACGAAGGCCGTCTGAAAACCAAATCTCAAAAGATTTAATCGTTTCAGACGGCCTTAAATTTATTTTGATAATTTATTCAGCCTCAGTGGTTTTCTTTTTCGGACGACGGCGGCGACGTTTGGGTTTTCCATCAGTTGATCCACTTTGTTTCTGACGTTTGTGATCATTAGCCGCAGTCATTTGCTGACGGGTTTCCTCATCGGCATGTTGGAAAGTTGTCCACCAAGAAGCCATCTCTTTATCAACCTCACCAACCTCGCTACGCAAAATCAGAAAATCATAAGCGGCTCGGAAACGGGCTTGCGATAGTAGGCGATACGGGCGGGCGCCGCGCATATTGTCGAATTGCGGCTGAAATTGCCAGATTTCACGCATAGTTGCAGAAAATCGTTGCGGTACGCCCCAACCTTTCTCTACTGTGTCACGCATGGTGTTCATCGCATCCATCAATGCAGGGACAGGTTTTTGTCCATGGCTTAAATTGCGTTGCCACATAGCATTTAGTGTCGGCCACAATACCGCCGCCAATACGAAACCGACGGAAACGGACTTATCCGCACGGATACGCTCATCGGTATTTTTCAAGGCCAACATAATCATACGGTTTTCAGCCGCTTCAGCAGTTTTCAAGGCATCTAAAAGCGGATGGATGCCTTCGGGAATACCCAAATCGTTCAACCGTTTCAAACAGGCACGGGAATAACCGGAAAACAGGATTTTCAGAATTTCGTCAAAAAGACGGGCCACCGGCTCATTTTTCAGACGGCCTGCATATTCGGCAATCGGCAACGCCGTTTGCTCTTCCACTTCAAAACCCAATTTGCCCGACAAACGGACGGCGCGAAGAATACGGACAGGATCTTCCTGATAGCGTTCGGCAGGATCGCCTATCATCACCAATTTTTTATCGGCAACATCAGCCACGCCCTGATGAAAGTCCCAAATTTCCTCTTTAATCGGGTCGTAATACAGCGCATTGCAAGTAAAGTCGCGGCGCATGGCATCTTCTTCAATGCTGCCGTAAGTATTGTCCTTCATAATGCGGCCTTGCGCATTTTGCTGAACCTTATCGCCACCGCGGAACGTCGTGACTTCAATGGTTTCAGGGCCGATCATCACATGAACGATTTGGAAGCGGCGGCCGATAATGCGGCTGCGGCGGAATACTTTGCGGATTTGCTCCGGCGTGGCATCGGTTGCGATATCAAAGTCTTTGGGCTCGACCCCGAGCAACAAATCCCGAACGGCCCCGCCCACAACATAAGCCTGAAAACCGGCTTCATACAGGCGTTTGGCAATTTTCTCCGCGGCAAAGCTCAACATATCCGCGCGGATACCGTGTTGCTCAAGCGGGATAATTTCCTTTTCGGGCAACGATTTGACGTGTTTTTTAGGCAACACTTTATGCAGCCATTTCTTTAACATAAGCAGCTCTTTTCACAATAAAAAAGGCCGTCTGAAACTTGTCTGGCTTAAGCCTTTGCACAATATTCTGCCGCAGAAGGGACAAAACATTGAGCAAAGGCTTCAGACGGCCTAAAAAAGACGTGCCATTATACCTTATGGAAGTTCGATTAATTAGCGTACTAGCAAAAAATATCGGCTATAATGACGGTCTGACAACGATTCAGGCAGAACATCATGTACCACTACAAATCCGAAGCTACCCAATTCCTCGACAAACTCATGGAAGACAATCCCGAAATGGAAGCGCAACGCCTCGAAAACCGCCATTTGCTGTGGGATGTTACCCTCAATCCAACAGAGCAGGCCGAGTTTGAAGCGGCCAAAATCAACAAAAAACCCTACACCTACTATCAAGACTAATCCTGTATCGGCATGACGACCAACACGCACAATACCGATCCGGCATTACAACATTACCTCAACAGCATCGGTCAATCCGAACATCCCGTTTTGACCGCATTGCGCGAGCGTACCCAATCACATCGTCTGGGAAAGATGGCTATTGCCCAAGAGCAGGCAGCCATGTTGGTGTGGTTGGCCAAATTATTGAATGCCAAGAAATATTTGGAAGTTGGTGTCTTTACCGGTTACAGCAGCACCGCCATGGCACTCGCCCTCCCCGAAGACGGCAAAATCACGGCTTGCGATATCAATGTAACCTTTACCGATATTGCCCGAGAAACATGGCAGGCAGCAGGCATAGCGCATAAAATCTCGCTTCATCTGCAACCTGCTTTGCTGACTTTGGACGACTTGATTGCGCAAGGCGAATCGGAAAGCTACGACTTGGCACTTATCGATGCCGACAAACCGCCTACGCCGCAATATTTTGAACGCTGTTTGCAGCTGGTACGGAGTGGCGGCGTGATTGCCATCGACAATATCTTATTGGGTGGGCGCGTCATGAATGAAGCTGCCGAAAACGATCCGCCCAGCTTGGATATCTTGCGCCATTTCAACCAAAATCTACCGCACGATACACGCATTATTCCCATTACCCTGCCTGTCGGCGACGGTTTGACACTGCTACTAAAAAAATAAAACGACACAATCCGATGAAAACATTATCACATTCCCTGTTTCTTTTGCCGCTTACTCTATTGGCCGCATCATGCGCCGTTTCCCATCCTCCCCAACCTGCCGACAATCCCAACTTTGTCCTGCCGGATATTCCACGCGAGCCTTTGCATGAAAAAAGTATCCCCTATCCACGCTTGGACGCACAAACCCAGATTGACCACTTAGGTATACAAATTGCCCGACTGGAACGCACGGTTGAAGAATTAAATCAACGCTTGCACACACTGGAACAACAACGAACCATCAAGCGTCCGACTACTTCGGCTTCCAACCCCAAAGCCCAGCGATTGGACGACCGCAAGCTGAAAATGAACTATTTGGCCAATGGCGGCAGCGTGCCGTCTGAAACAGACTCAGCTTCGCAAAACGAACTGCGCCTTTATAATCAGGCGCAAAAATACTATCAGCGTAACAACTTCTCTGCCGCAGTAGCCATTTTGAAAGAGGCTGACGGCGGCAATGGCAGCGAAATTGCCCGCCGCAATATGTACCTGCTCCTGCAAAGCCAACAACGTCTGGGCAACTGCGAATCCGTTATCGAAATCGGCAACCGCTACGCCAACCGATTCCGCAACAGCCCGCAAGCTCCCGATGCCATGTACAGCATCGGCCAGTGCCAATACAAACTGCAACAAAAAGACATCGCCCGCAGCACATGGCGCAAACTGATACAAAGCTTCCCCAACAGCGAAGCGGCAAAACGCGCTTCCATCAGTCTCAAACAAAGATAAACGTTCAGACGGCCTTGTCATCCCCAAGGCCGTCTGAATATTTTTTTACCCTTAATCCATTCAAGCAAAAGGAACTCCACATGATCCAAGTCGGCATTATTATGGGCAGCAACAGCGATTGGCCGGTGATGCAGCAGGCAGCACAATTTCTCAAAGAATTCGGCGTTGAATACGAAGCACGTGTCGTCTCTGCACACCGTACGCCTGATTTGATGTTTGAATACGCCGAAACCGCACGAGAACGCGGTATCAAAGCCATCATTGCTGGCGCAGGCGGCGCAGCGCATTTGCCGGGTATGGTCGCTGCAAAAACCACGGTTCCCGTCTTGGGCGTTCCCGTTCCCAGTAAATATCTACGCAGCGAAGACTCCCTGCTTTCGATTGTGCAAATGCCCAAAGGCGTTCCAGTTGCCACATTTGCCATTGGCGAAGCCGGTGCGGCCAATGCAGCGCTGTTTGCCATTTCACTTTTGGCCAACGAAAATCCTGAATTGGCTGAAAAATTGGCCGCTTTCCGTGCCAAACAAGAACAAACCGTTCTAGCCATGGAATTGCCCGAAGCATAACGGACTAAGGCCGTCTGAAATTGTAAAGGGAAACTTAGATTTCGTTTTACACTTTTCAGACGGCCTTGTTTATTGATTAAATTAAATCAACATCATGAAACACCTGTTCATCCTACTCTCCACCCTGCTTTACGCCTGCCAAAGCCCAAGTATTCCTGCTCAATCAACCGCCACTCCATCTCAGCAACAAGCCCAAGATACTACCGGCAACCTGATTATCTTCTATGATGCCCAAACCGGTTCTGCGCCATTGCTAAAAGCAGTAAAAGCCTCCGGCGCAAGTTTGATTTATGAATACAAAAACCTGAACGGCATTGCTATTCGTCCGTCTTCCAAGACCAAGATTGAAGATGCCATTGCCTATTTCAAAAAAGTAAACGGCGTATTATCTGTCGAACAAGACCGACTGCTTAAACTTCAATAAACAAACTATTTTTTAACCAAATAAAAAAGGCCGTCTGAAACATATCACTACGATTTCAGACGGCCTTTACTTTTTCAAAAAATTAAATCATGCCACAAATCAAATCATGCCGCTGCCTTGCGCTTTTGGCTTGGCTTGGCCGAATTCCAATTTACTCAGCGCAGACAAATAGGCTTTGGCAGTTGCCACCAATACGTCGGTATCCGCACCTTGGCCGTTGACCACACGGTCGCCACGTTGCAGGCGGACAGAAGTTTCGCCTTGGCTTTCTGTACCTTGCGTCACCGCATTGACAGAGTAAATCTGCAAGGTTGCGCCACTTTGTGCTACGCTTTCAATGGCTTTGAAGATGGCATCAACAGGGCCAGAGCCGGTAGCGGTAGCGTGTTTTTCTTCGCCACGAATACTGAACACAATATCGGCGCGCGGTTCTTCGCCGGTTTCAGTGCTGATTTTTTGGGAAATGAATTTGTAGCTTTCGGTATTCATATTGCCCATTTCGTCAGACACCAAAGCATGCAGGTCTTCATCAAAGATTTCGCGTTTCTTATCCGCCAGCTCTTTGAAGCGTGCAAATGCCGCGTTCAACGCCTCTTCGCTTTCCAACTCGATGCCCAAATCTGCCAGCTTGCTGCGGAATGCGCTGCGACCGGAAAGTTTGCCCAAAGTCAGGCGGTTGGTTGACCAGCCGACTGATTCGGCAGTCATGATTTCATAGGTTTCAGGATGTTTCAACACGCCGTCCTGATGGATGCCTGATTCATGTGCAAAGGCGTTTGCGCCGACTACCGCTTTGTTTGGCTGAATCGGATAACCGGTAATGGTGGACACTAGTTTGGATACCGGCACGATTTGCGTGGTATCGATGCCAGTTTCCAAGCCGAAAAGGTCGTGGCGCACTTTCAACGCCATCACGATTTCTTCAAGGCTGGCATTACCCGCACGTTCGCCTAAGCCGTTGATGGTGCATTCCACCTGGCGCACGCCTGCCTGAACAGCAGCCAGCGAGTTGGCAACCGCCATACCCAAGTCATTATGGCAGTGGGTCGACCAGACTACTTTGTCGCCGTTGGGCACGCTTTTGATGATGTTGCTGATACGCTCGTACCATACGGAAGGGATGGAGTAGCCGACAGTATCGGGAATGTTGATTGTAGTCGCGCCCGCTTCGATAACCGCCGTAAAGATTTTGGCGAGGAAGTCCAAATCCGAACGCACGGCGTCTTCGGCAGAAAATTCCACATCGTCAGTGTATTCTTTGGCAATTTTCACCGCTTTGACCGCCGCATCGATAACTTGCTGCGGCTTCATTTTCAGTTTGTGCTCCATGTGGATGGGGCTGGTGGCGATAAAAGTGTGAATACGTTTTTTCGGAGCGGGGGAAACGGCTTCGCCCGCTTTGCGCACATCGTTTTCAACGGCGCGCGCCAACGAACAGACTGTGGATTTGGTGATGATTTTGGCAATCGCATTAACCGACTCGAAATCGCCCGGACTGGCTGCGGCAAAACCTGCTTCAATCACATCGACACCCATCTTTTCCAACTGGCGGGCAATGCGGATTTTCTCCTCTTTGGTCATGGATGCACCGGGCGACTGCTCGCCGTCGCGCATGGTGGTATCGAAAATGATAACGCGGTTGGTTTGTGTCATTTCTGTTCTCTCCAGAGATTCGTTTTTTTGTAAAAAAGCATTCAAATCAAGCGGTCTGCCTTGCGCTTCCGCCAAAGCGGTCAGTTTTTGCAACTGAGCCAAAGGCAGGGAACCACGTGTACGCCATTTATAGATAGCCGCCGTCGTTGCAGCATTTTCCGGGTCATGCTGTTTCAGGGCTTCGGCCAGCGCGTTTACGCCGCCAAAATAGGCAACCAAACGGTCAATGTCTAATTGCATGATGTTCCTTGTCCAAATCTGATTAAGATTATTGTGTTCTGGTTTTGCATTATACTCATTTTAGACAAAACGACAATCTATTTTTATCAAAATATTAGTATAATTTTTAAAACCTAAGAAATCTTTATACATTTTGTCTAATTTAGACTTTTAAAAGCCCTCCCTCAAACCGAACATATCCTAAATATAGTAAACTAATCCCCTATTTCCCCGATTTGAAACACACTATGCCCCACATCATCCCTACCGACCGTTCCGACATCGAATGGCGCAACGAAAGCACACAAAAGCCGCCCAAGCAGGCGGTTTACATACAAGAAGCAGGCGCAGCAGAAATCTTAAAAAATGCCCACGCGCAAACTGCAACCGTTTGGACCGGCGATTTTCACAATGCCAAGCAAGTCTTATCTGCAATGAAAAAACGTATCCGCAGGCCGTCTGAAAAAAAGAAAGGCGCACCTGCCGATATTCAGACGGCCTTTCATGCCCACCGTATGAAACAAGCGCAACAAAGCCGGTTGCTCAATATGCTTGCCATCGAAATCCAACCTAATTTTCAACTGAACAATGCGCGTGCACCCGACATCTACGCCGCTCTGTGCGATGTTTACGACACACCAAACGACAAACCGTTTCTCTTACCACTGAATCAACTGCTGGGTTTCATCGGCGCACACGAATGGCACAAAAAAGGCATAAACATTCCTCAGCTTAACGGAAAAATCCATGTTCCTTTCGGCGTATTCTCTCCATTGCGTGGCGAGTATTTGGATTTAATCGCACAAGCGCCACTCACCCCCAATATTCAGACGGCCTTTGACATCGGCACCGGCTCAGGCGTTATTGCCGCCATTTTGGCCAAACGAGGCATACCCAACATCATTGCCACAGACACCAACCCCAAAGCAATTGCCTGTGCCACAACAAACCTTGAGCGTCTAGGCTTGGATAAAGCTGTCAGTATCCAATCGATTGATTTATTTCCTGAAAGCTGCGCCGACCTTATCGTCTGCAATCCGCCTTGGCTGCCGGCAAAACCGACCTCCGCCATTGAAACTGCACTTTACGACCCAAACAATGCCATGTTGACAGCCTTCCTCAACGGCGTACGTCATCACTTAAATCCAAACGGTGAAGCCTGGCTGATTATTTCAGATTTGGCAGAACACTTGCATTTACGCGATAAAGACTTCTTAAACCAATGCTTTCAGACGGCCTCACTCAATGTAGTCGATATTTTGAAAACTAAACCGCAACACAAAAAAGCAATAGATGAATCCGATCCTTTGGCGTTTGCCAGAAACAAGGAAACTACTTATCTATACCGTTTGAAAGCGATATAAAATCAAGGCCGTCTGAACATTCGGACGGCCTTTAAGCATTTTTATAAAAGAAAACGGCATATCCGTAAAGATATGCCGTCGATGGGAGCAGGGACTGCTATATTTGGCAGTGGTTTGTGTTTTAGTCCTCTTGCGCCGCTGTTTGCAGGTAGTTTGGCAAACCGACTTTACCAATCAATTCCTGCTGAGTTTCGAGCCAGTCGATGTGTTCTTCGTTGATGTCTTTTTGTTTTTCCAACAAATCACGGCTGACGTAGTCTTGTTGCTCTTCTGCAAGAGCGATGGCTGCAACCAGAGCATCATGTTTTTCATACTCTTTTTTCAGATCGCAAGCAATGATTTCTTCGGTAGATTCACCGATCAACAGTTTACCCAATTCTTGCAGATTAGGCAGGCCTTCCAAGAACAAAATACGCTCGATTAAATCGTCTGCGGATTTCATTTCGCGGATGGATTGTTTGAAGAAGTGTTCGCCCAATTCTTCAAAGCCCCAGTTTTTCAAAATGCGGGCATGCAGGAAGTATTGGTTAATGGTAATCAGCAACAAACCTAAGTTTTTGTTCAGCTCGCGAATAACTAAGCGATCGCCTTTCATATTCAGCTCCTTGTATGTTATACGCTAGATTACAGTTGGCTTTGGTAGTAGTTGCCTTCGCCGACCAATTCGATCAGACGCAATTGTTGTTCCAACCAGTGAGCGTGATCTTCTTCAGTGTCTTTCAGTTGAGCAACCATCAAATCGCGGGTAACGTAGTCTTGAGCTTCTTCACATAGTTTGATGCCTTTTTTCAACGCATCGCGTACTTCGTATTCAGTGTTCAAGTCTGCTTTCAGGCAAGAGATTACGTCAGTACCGATGTTCAGTTCGGCACGGGTCATTTTAGGAGTACCGCCCAACATCAGGATACGACGGATGAAGTCTTCAGCGTGAGTAGTTTCTTCTTCCATCTCGTGGTTCAAACGTTCGAACAGTTTGTTGTAACCCCATTCAGAGTACAGACGAGAGTGGATAAAGTATTGGTCGCGAGCAGCCAGCTCACCGGACAACAATTCATTCATGTAATCAATAACTGCTTGGTTGCCTTGCATAATTCTTTCTCTTTCTTTTAAAAGTTGACGATCACGAAATGAAGATTCGTGTGTTGTTACGGAATGAGCGGATTGTATGCACAAGTAGCGGTTTTGACAAATTTTTTATTTAAAATACAAACAATTATCAAAAAATTTAACCCACCCAAAAGGCCGTCTGAAAAATTAATCCACTGTTTTTAATAATATTTTTTTGACATTAGTATTAAGAATCCATTGCATTATTCAAAAACATTTACATTCGTTAACCATAAATAAAAGCAAATAATCCAACAAAATCAATCAAATTTAATTATGAATTATTCTCAACTGCTTTCGCCTCGTTTTTTTTGAATCTTCTACTCCGTCAACACTTAGTAATCGTGCTATAATCGCCAGTTATCTTTTTTTTAAGCACCTAGCTGAAACACATAAATTATCATGAAACAAATCCGCAATATTGCCATCATCGCCCACGTCGACCATGGCAAAACCACATTAGTTGACCAATTGCTGCGCCAGTCCGGTACATTCCGTTCCAACCAGCAAGTCGAAGAACGCGTCATGGACAGCAACGATCTTGAAAAAGAACGCGGCATTACCATTCTCGCTAAAAATACCGCCATCGAATACGAAGGCTACCACATTAACATCGTAGATACCCCGGGACACGCCGATTTTGGTGGCGAAGTGGAACGTGTATTGGGCATGGTTGACTGCGTCGTACTGTTGGTTGACGCACAAGAAGGCCCTATGCCGCAAACCCGTTTCGTGACCAAAAAAGCCTTGGCTTTGGGTCTGAAACCTATCGTTGTTATCAACAAAATCGATAAATTGTCTGCCCGTCCAAGCTGGGTTATCGACCAAACATTCGAATTGTTCGACAACTTAGGTGCAACAGACGAACAATTGGACTTCCCTATCGTTTATGCTTCCGGCCTCTCCGGCTTTGCCAAATTGGAAGAAACCGACGAGAGCAACGATATGCGTCCTCTGTTTGAGACCATCTTAAAACATACGCCCGCACCAAGCGGCAGCGCGGACGAAACGCTGCAACTGCAAATTTCCCAACTGGACTACGACAACTACACCGGCCGCCTCGGTATCGGCCGCATCCTGAACGGCCGCATCAAACCCGGCCAAGTCGTTGCCGTTATGAACCATGAAGAACAAGTTGCCCAAGGCCGCATCAACCAGCTGTTGGGTTTCCAAGGCTTGGACCGCGTACCTTTGGAAGAAGCTGAAGCCGGCGATATCGTGATTATTTCCGGTATCGAAGACATCGGTATCGGCGTAACCATTACCGACAAAGACAATCCTAAAGGTTTGCCAATGTTGAGTGTGGACGAACCGACCCTGACCATGGACTTTATGGTCAATACTTCTCCTTTGGCCGGTACTGAAGGCAAATTCGTGACTTCCCGCCAAATCCGCGACCGCCTGCAAAAAGAATTGCTGACCAACGTTGCCCTGCGTGTTGAAGATACTGCCGACGCTGATGTATTCCGCGTTTCCGGCCGTGGCGAATTGCACCTGACCATTTTGTTGGAAAACATGCGCCGCGAAGGCTTTGAATTGGCAGTCGGCAAACCGCGCGTGGTATTCCGTGAAATTGACGGTCAAAAATGCGAGCCTTACGAAAATCTGACTGTGGACGTACCTGATGACAACCAAGGCGCCGTTATGGAAGAGCTTGGCCGTCGCCGTGGCGAATTGACCAATATGGAAAGCGACGGCAATGGCCGTACCCGCCTTGAATACCACATTCCTGCCCGCGGCCTGATCGGTTTCCAAGGCGAGTTCCTGACCTTGACCCGCGGTACCGGCTTGATGAGCCACGTTTTTGACGACTACGCACCGGTTAAACCCGATATGCCAGGTCGTCACAACGGCGTACTGGTTTCTCAAGAGCAAGGTGAAGCTGTTGCTTACGCCCTGTGGAACTTGGAAGACCGCGGTCGTATGTTCGTTTCTCCAAACGACAAGGTCTACGAAGGCATGATTATCGGTATTCACAGCCGCGACAACGACTTGGTGGTAAACCCTCTGAAAGGCAAAAAACTGACCAACGTCCGTGCCAGCGGTACAGATGAAGCCGTGCGCCTGACTACGCCTATCAAATTGACTTTGGAAGGTGCAGTTGAGTTCATCGACGATGACGAACTGGTTGAAATCACGCCACAATCCATCCGCCTGCGTAAACGCTACCTGAGCGAATTGGAACGTCGCCGTCATTTCAAAAAACTGGACTGATTCTGTTTGATTGACGCATTTTAAAATTAAGGCCGTCTGAAAAGTGTTTTAGAAATCCTAGATTTCATTTTTACACTTTCAGACGGCCTTTTATCATCTGTTCAAATAAAATAAATCGGCATTTCTTCCGCTTGTACTGCTGCTTCATCAGCGCGATCACTTTTACGATATTGCCCCGGCGATATCCCATATTGCTTTTTAAATGCCTTGCCAAAATGCGTTTCCGATTGAAAACCGACCGAGAGCGCAACCGATAAAACCGAATCCGCCGTCTGTTTCAACAATAATGCCCCCTGCTGTAAGCGGATACTGTTCACAAAGGCATGCGGGCTTGTTCCCGTCTGCTGCTTGAATACCCTCATTAACTGGGCGCGAGATAAGTTGGCAATCGCGGTCATTTTCTCGATATTCCACTCCTCTTCCGGCTTATCCACTACTGCCTGAAGCAAATTCCGCAGGCGTTTGTCCTGCCAACCATTCAGCAAACCGCTTAATTGCGCTTCCCCATTTTTCTCCAGGCTGGCTCGAAGTAGAAATACCAGCAACACCGAAGCCAATGCATTCACAACCGCTACCGAGCCGGACAAAGCCTGACCGCTCTCATACTGCAACAATGCCACCAAATACTGTAAAGAAGGATGGTTGATATTCAGCAAGACCGTGTCAGGCAGACCCGCCATAATATCCGCCTGCGCTTCATATTCAAACCGCGCGCAGAAAAGATGCAAAGCCGCATCGCCTCCTGCATGACTTCGCTTGACTTTAAATGCGCCTTTTTCACTCGTCAGCACGTTGACGCCAAGATTTTCACAACTGCTGTCGTTGCTCAAAGTATGCCCTACGCTGCGCGGAAAAAAAATGATATCCCCCGCACTCAGCAGCCTGGCCTCTTGCTCCCCATCAATTCGGATATAACCCGAACCGGCAGTGACGATATGCACCAAACCATGCGCACGCTTTGGCTCATGCCGCACATACCATTCCCCCCGAAAAAGACATTGAACATCCACGCTGCCTTTTACCTGCGCCAATTCGACCAGCCTATCCAAAATATCCATAGTGTTTTTTACCAATAAATGAGATGTTTTGACGATTTTATTCTTCCAATTATTGCAATAATACACACACCAAACACAAACGGATAGGATTTTTTATCTTATCCACTCACATTAAGAAAGGACATATCATGTTTAAAGACTGGCCTGAACATACCGCCTTGGTAAAAAAAGCATTCGGCGAACTGGGTAAAAACCATCCTAAAATGCTGCAAGCCTACGGCGCACTGGATCAAGCAGCCGCTGCCGAAGCACTGGATGCCAAAACACGCGAACTGATCGCCATTGCCGTTGCCATTACCACGCGTTGCGAAAGCTGCATCAGCGTGCATGCAGCCGCCGCAGCCAAAGCTGGGGCAACCGAAAGTGAAATCGCCGGCGCATTGGCCACCGCTATCGCACTGAATGCTGGTGCCGCTTATACCTACGCTTTGCGCGCTTTGGAAGCAGTAGAAACCCAACGCTAATCGGTTTGTAAAATCAGGCCGTCTGAAAGCCGACTCCCCTTTCAGACGGCCTGATGAAATGCTAAACTGATAGAATTATCATATTGTTTTCTGTCTAATAGGAGATTGAACCATGAAGAAACTGCTGACCGCCGTACTTTTTGCCGCCGCTATTACCACTCCTTTGGCCGCTTCCGCAGCCTCTATGCCTAAAGTTGAAAAAAGCGCGGCACAACCTGTAAAAGCAAAAGGCGTTTGGATTGATGTCCGCTCTGCCGAAGAATTTAAAGAAGGCCATTTGCAAGGTGCGCTCAATATTCCGCATGACCAAATCGTTGACCGCATCAAATCCGTCAGCCCGGATAAAAATGCGCCGGTAAACCTCTACTGCCGCAGCGGCCGCCGTGCAGAAGCTGCGTTGACCGAGCTGAAAAAAGCCGGCTACACCAATGTAACCAACCATGGCGGTTATGAAGACTTGGTGAAAAAAGGTTTGAAATAAACCTAGTTGATTTTAAAAAAGGCCGTCTGAAACTTTTCAGACGGCCTTTATTGCATTACAGGCAGCAACTTCCAAATCTCAAACGTTTGCTGAGACCGGTTTCGTGAATCAATTGTTTGATAACCAAAATATTGGTGTTATCGGCCAACGCGCGAATGCTGTGCGCCTCCATCGGCTCAAGACGAATAACTTGCAAGCCTTCGGTTTGCAAAACTTCGTCCACCGTTTTGATTTCGGCTTTGCCGTTTAAAACCAAAAGCAAAATAATCGCATCCGCCTCATATGCCGGAATTTCATTATTCTTCTGCAGTGAAAGCTGAACAATCTCCTGATTGCCGTCTGAAGCAATCACGCCGCCCAATAAAGCTTTGGGGTCTAACTCATAATGTTTCATTATTATCCTTTCCGCCCAAACGTTGCCGATTCGTGGACAATCGCTCAAGCAAACCAGTACAATACCGCCCATCTTACCAATAGACACAATATTGTCACATGAACATATTAATCTCAAACGACGATGGTTATCTTGCGCCCGGTTTGGCAGTTTTGGCAAGAGTGTGTGCAGAATTTGCCAATGTCAGGGTGGTTGCGCCCGAACGCGATCGCAGCGGCGTCAGTAATTCCCTGACTTTAGACCGTCCTTTACAACTGAAACAGGCGGAAAATGGGTTTTACTATGTGAACGGCACGCCTACCGACTGTATTCATGTCGGTCAATACGCCCTTGCCGATTTCAAACCCGACTTAGTTTTGTCCGGCATTAACAACGGCGCGAACATGGGCGACGATACACTTTATTCCGGTACGGTTGCCGCCGCGACGGAAGCCTACCTGATGGGTATTCCCGCCATTGCTTTCTCGCTTGCCGACTCCAGCGGCCGTTATTGGGAAACCGCAGAAAAAGCCGCTTGGATCCTGCTTTCCTACTTTCTCAAACGCCCTATTTCCGAACCCATCTTATGGAACATCAATATCCCTGCCGTCGCACCTGAGGATATCCAAGGCATAAAAATTACACGGCTCGGTCGTCGCCATCATGAACAAAGCATTGTTCCCATGTATAATCCACGTGGCGAACAAATTTATTGGATTGGGCCGGTCGGCGATGTTTCCGACAGCGAAGAAGGTACCGACTTTGGCGAATGCGCGTCCGGCTTCATCACGATTACCCCCCTGCAAGTCGATTTGACTGCCTACGGACAAATGGAGCAAACCGCTTCCTTTTGGTCAGAAATCCCTGCGCCTTAACAGTCCCTAACAGCCGAACACTTGAGAAACAAGCATATTTTTATTATGATATGCTCCGACGAGAACAATTACCCGAATACGAAAGTCATTAACATGTTGAAAAAAAGTGTATCTTATGCCGGATCGGCAGCTTTGGTTTTATTACTTGCAGCCTGTGCCAGCCAACAACCGGCTCCTGTAGTCGTCGGCACACAAAGCGGTGGTTCAACAACAGGCTCTACCGCTGACAATCCTTACGGTGCAGCGCCTTACAATACCAACACCAGCCCAGCGGCAGATGCTCCATACACTCCGCCGGCAAGTACACCTGCTCCAACATACAACAGCGGCAGCACCGGCACTTACACGCCTTCTTACGCGCCTGTTGATATCAATGCAGCGACACATACTGTTGTTCGTGGTGATACCGTTTACAACATCTCCAAACGCTACAACATTACCCAAGACAATCTGCGTGCATGGAATAACCTGGCCGACAACACCATCAGCATTGGTCAAACCCTGCGCGTGAAACCTGAAGGCTACGTTGCACCTGCAGCTTCTGCAAGCAAACCTTCTACTCCAACAACTACAACCACTGCTCCGGCTCCAAGCACACCTGCCAATACACCAACCGTGTCTACCGGCAGTAGCCGCAACGTCAGCGGCATCACATGGCAGCGTCCGACTACAGGTAACGTTATCGCCAACTTCGGCGGCAGCAACAAAGGTGTGGATATCGCCGGTACGCAAGGCCAGCCTGTTGTTGCGGCGGCAGACGGTAAAGTCGTTTACGCAGGCTCAGGCTTGCGCGGTTACGGCAACTTGGTCATCATCCAACACAACTCTTCATTCTTGAGCGCATACGGCCACAACCAACGCCTGCTGGTTAATGAAAACCAAACCGTTAAACGCGGTCAAACCATTGCGCACATGGGTAATACCGATGCATCTCGTACCCAGTTGCACTTTGAGATCCGTCAAAACGGCAAACCGGTCAATCCGGCAAATTATGTTGCCTTCTAAGCTGATTCAAGCAACCTAATTTCACTTCAATCCCTGCCTAAATGTCATTTAGGTAGGGATTGTTTGTACCGGTTTCCCATGAAATTTCATCTTCCCTTTCTTTATACCCTGCTATTGGGCGGTTGCGCCGCGTTTTTGCCTTCATTGGACGAACGCACCCAAAGCAGTTATCTTGACATCCCTGCAACGCCGCGACTGGACAGCGCTTTAGGTATTCCTTCTACTCCCTCCAAGGCCGATATTTCCCATATCTATCTGCTGAACGATGCCCATGAAGCCTTTGTCGCCCGTGCTGCCCTGATTGAATCCGCCGACCATACCCTCGATTTGCAGTACTATATCTGGCACAACGACATCTCTGGCAAGCTTTTGTTCAACCTAATTCATCGCGCGGCCGAACGCGGCGTCCGTGTGCGTTTGCTTCTGGACGACAACAACACCAACGGCATGGATGATCTCCTGCTTGCACTCGACAATCATCCCAATATCGAAGTCCGTCTGTTTAATCCCTTTATTTTCAGAAAATGGCGTGCACTCGGCTATGTTGCCGACTTTCCGCGACTTAACCGCCGAATGCACAACAAATCGTTTACCGCCGACAACCGTGCCACCATTTTGGGCGGACGCAATATCGGCGACGAATATTTTAAGGTTAACGACGATACCATCTTTGCCGACCTCGATATCCTCGCCACAGGCCGCGTCGTAACCGAAGTTTCCCAAGACTTCGACCGCTATTGGGCAAGCCATTCCGCTTATAACGCAACAAGCATCATCAAACGAGGAAACCTGCAAAAAGGATTGGCAGAGCTTGATTACACCGACCAAGATAAAAATCAAACGCTCATCCGCTACCGTCAAAGCATCGAACACTCCAACCTCTATCAAAAAATGCAGAGCAACCTTATGGAATGGCAAAGCGTCAGCACACGTTTAATCAGCGACGATCCGGCCAAAGGCTTAGACCGAGACCGACATAAACCGCCTATTTCCGAACGCCTGCAAGACGCCCTCAAGCAACCCGAAAAAAGCGTTTACCTTGTCTCCCCCTATTTTGTGCCCACAAAATCGGGCGTTAAGGCCATAGAAAAGCTGATACACAACGGCGTGGACGTTACCGTTTTGACCAATTCGCTCCAAGCAACCGACGTTGCCGCCGTCCATTCCGGCTACGTCAAATACCGCAAGCCTTTGCTTAAAGCCGGAGTCAAACTTTACGAACTCCAGCCAAACCACGCCGTTCCGACCTCCAAAGACCGCGGCTTAACCGGTAGTTCAGCCACCAGCTTGCACGCCAAAACATTCATCGTAGACGAGAAACGCATTTTCATCGGCTCATTCAACCTCGACCCACGCTCCGCACGGCTCAATACCGAAATGGGTGTCGTCATCGAAAGTCCCGAAATCGCAGGCCAAATGCAGCGAACCCTCGTTACGACCACCCCAAACTACGCCTATCAGGTAACGCTTGGCAATTACAACAAACTATACTGGTATGACCCAAGCGAAAAACGGACTTACGCACACGAACCCGAAGCCAAGTTCTGGAAACGGATTACTTCAAAAATCCTGTCCATCCTGCCCATAGAAGGATTATTATAGAGGCCGTCTGAAAACGGAAATCATGCGGCCGGAGGAATTCACCATGTTTCGACTCATCTGCAAAACCCTATTTGTTTGTACCACCAGCCTATTGTTGGCCTCCTGCGGCACTACCGGCAAACACAAATCCCACAAGCCGCAAACAACCGCCAGAAAAGTCCAACCTGTCCGCATTTCCCATATCGACCGCACACAAGGTTCGCAGGAATTGATGCTTCACAGCATGGGTCTGATCGGCACGCCCTACAAATGGGGCGGCAGCACCACAGCCACAGGCTTTGACTGCAGCGGCATGATTCAATTCGTCTATAAAAACGCCCTCAACGTCAATCTTCCACGCACCGCGCGCGATATGGCTGCAGCCAGCCGAAAAATTCCTGACGGCAAATTAAAAGCCGGCGATCTTGTCTTTTTCAACACCGGCGGCGCACACAAATATTCCCATGTCGGCCTCTACATCGGCAACGGCGAATTTATCCACGCACCCAGCAGCGGCAAAACCATCAAAACCGAAAAACTTTCCACTCCGTTCTACGCCAAAAACTATTTGGGCGCACATACTTTTTTTACTGAATAAATCAAGGCCGTCTGAAAGGTATCGCAATATCATCGATACCTTTCAATCTATTGCTGATGAGTAAAGCTTGATTGCAAGATAGGCCCATGCAAAAATTTACCCATAACAAAGCAATAGAAAGATAACACACAGTTTCAACAACTTAAATCATCTTCCGCCCTGTCATTTTGTAAGTACAAACCATCAAGGATATATCATGCACACAGAATCCGTTCTAACCCTTCTCAAAACCCTGCAAAACCAAATCTGCGCCGCGCTGGAGCAAGAAGATGGCGAAGCCAAATTTGTGCATGAAGCATGGACGGGGAAACTGGGTATCGGCGAAACCCGCGTATTGAAAAACGGCGCAGTATTCGAGCAGGCAGGTGTGAATTTCTCGCATGTAAAGGGAACCCAAATGCCGGCTTCTGCTACGGCCCATCGTCCTGAATTAGCAGGCGCGGCGTTTGAAGCCATGGGCGTGTCGCTGGTCATTCATCCGAAAAATCCTTATGTCCCGACCAGCCATGCCAATGTGCGCTTTTTTATTGCCTACCCTGAAAATGCCGAGCCGGTTTGGTGGTTTGGCGGCGGCTTTGATTTGACGCCGTTTTATCCTTTTGAAGAAGATATCGTGCATTGGCACACAGTGGCGCGGGACGTATGCGCGCCATTTGGCGAATCGGTTTATCCTGAATTCAAACAATGGTGTGACGAATATTTCTATTTGAAACACCGTAACGAAACACGCGGCGTGGGCGGCCTGTTTTTTGACGATTTAAACCGCTGGGATTTCGATACCTGCTTGAATTTTATCAAGGCAGTCGGGGAAGGCTATATCGCAGCGTATCTGCCGATTGTGGCAAAACGCAAAAATACGCCTTATGGAGAACGTGAACGCGATTTCCAACTCTACCGTCGCGGACGCTATGTCGAGTTTAACTTGGTTTGGGACAGAGGCACGCTGTTCGGCCTGCAAAGCGGCGGCCGTACGGAAAGCATTTTAATGTCTATGCCGCCTTTGGTTCGCTTTGAGTATCAATATGCACCGGAAGAAGGTTCACCCGAAGCACGCCTCAATCAATTCCTTATGCCGCGCAACTGGCTGGAAGAAGCCAGCAGATAGTTTTACCTATAAAAGGCCGTCTGAAAAGCGATTCTCACTGGTTGAGACTACCTTTTCAGACGGCCTTTGCTTCAATTGCTTTGAATTTGCATACCTTTGCCTATCATGCTGTTTCATCTCTATGGAGTTTTTGAGACAATGCGCCCATATAAAAATCACCTCACAAACCACACTAAAAAGGAATAATCGGTGAAACGCATTTTCTTATTTATCGCGACCAATATCGCAGTTCTGGTTGTCATCCGTGTTATTTTGGCCATCTTGGGCATCAACAGCACCGACCAAGTCGGCAGCCTGTTGGCTTATTCCGCAGTCGTCGGCTTCAGTGGCTCGATTGTCTCCCTGCTAATGTCGAAAACCATTGCCAAACATTCGGTTGGCGCCGTCGTCATCGACCAGCCCCAAAGCGAAGAAGAAGCTTGGCTGTTAACAACTGTTGAAGCGCAAGCCCGCCAATGGAATCTGAAAACGCCGGAAGTAGCCATTTACGACTCTCCCGAGCCTAACGCCTTTGCAACCGGCGCAACCAAAAACAGCTCGCTCGTCGCTGTCAGCACCGGCCTGCTCGACCACATGACCCGCGATGAAGTCGAAGCCGTTTTAGCGCATGAAATGGCGCACGTCGGCAACGGCGATATGGTAACGCTGACGCTGATTCAAGGTATTGTGAATACTTTTGTCGTCTTCTTGGCGCGTATCGTTTCCAGCATGGTGGCGCGCAACAATGACGGCAGCACTTCGCAAGGTACATATTTCATGGTCAGCATGGTATTGCAGATCGTATTCGGCTTCCTCGCCAGCATCATTGTGATGTGGTTCAGCCGCCAACGCGAATACCGCGCCGATGCGGGCGCTGCAAAACTGGTGGGCGCGCCGAAAATGATTGCCGCCCTGCAACGCTTAAAAGGCGGCACCAGCGATCTGCCGCAAACCATGACCGCAATGGGCATTGCCAGCGAAGCCAAAGATTCTTGGTTCAGCACCCATCCTTCTTTGGACAACCGCATCAACCGTTTGAAAAACCGCTAATCGAAAACATCAAGGCCGTCTGAAACATCAATTTCAGACGGCCTTTTTTTATTTCTTCATCAAAGCCCGTTTGATGATAATCATCCAGTCTTTCTTATCCAACAGCGGCCGCTGGTTAAACACGTCATATTTGCAACCGTCCAGTTTCTGCAAAATCAACTGGCCGCCGACAATAATCATGCGCAGCTCAAAACCGATTCGCCCTTTGAGGGTTTTGCCCAACAGCGAACCGGCCTTCAGCATTTGAAAAGCACGTTGGCACTCATGTGCCATCAGTCGTTGAAAAGCAAAGTCAGCTTTGCCGGCCGCAATCTGCTCTTCGCTGACTTTGAACTTCTGCAAATCTTCCTGAGGGATGTACACGCGTCCTTTCTGCCAATCTACCGCCACGTCCTGCCAGAAATTAATCAGCTGCAAGGCAGTGCAAATACCGTCGCTTTGCGCCATGCTCACTTCATCGGTTTGCCCGTACAAATGCAGCATAATGCGCCCCACAGGATTGGCGGACAAACGGCAATAGGCAATCAATTCGCCAAAGTTTTCATAACGGGTTTTAACCACATCCTGACTGAACGCCGCCAGCAAATCATAAAACGGCTGCAACGGCAATTGAAACGGCTCAATCGCTTCGTTATACAAACGCTGCATCAAAGCCGTTTGCGGTTTCCCACCTTGTGTAATGCGGTCTAACTCTGCCTTCAGTTCGTCCAGTTGGCGCAGACGTTCGACTGCTTCGGCATTGCCTTCGTCGGCAATATCGTCCGCCGTCCGCGCAAAAGCGTAAACGGCGTGAACCGGCTTGCGCAAACGGCGCGGCAGCACAATAGAGCCGACTGGGAAGTTTTCGTAATGATTGACTGACATGGGGAAATCCGAAAATTTAAAATAAAGTGTTTTTGCTGACAGGCCGTCTGAAATTCAGACGGCCTTACGTTTGGCCGCAAAGAAATCCTGCAATACGCTTTGGCATTCTTCTGCCAATATGCCGCCCAAAATTGCGGTATGCTTGTTCAGACGTTTGTCGGCAAACAAATCGACCACGCTGCCTGCCGCACCGGTTTTAGCTTCAGCCGCACCATAAATCACGCGCCCGACCCGTGCCTGTATCAAGGCAGATGCGCACATGGAGCAAGGCTCTAATGTGATGTACACGTCGCAATCTTCCAAACGGTAGTTTTGCAAGGTCTTACCTGCGGCGGCAAGCGCGTTGATTTCGGCATGGTGGCTGACATTGTGGTCGCCAATGCAGGTATTGTGTGTCGCTGCGATTACCTTGCCTTGATATACGATGACCGCGCCAACGGGCACTTCGCCCAATGCCGCCGATTGTCTGGCCTGTTCTATCGCCAGTCGCATAAAGGTTTCCATATCGTTTTGAGAAGGGAAAACGGCAACAGGCGGATGGTTTTTTAATGTCTCGCCCAGCTCCGTCTTTCTCTCCTCGGAAATACGCCGGGCATCCACACCTGAAACCAACGCAGCCAGTTGCCATAAGGTGCTTTTGGTTACGGTCAAACCCGACGCTTTCAGCAATAGAAACGATCGGACTGCGCCGATTTTTTGCAAATCTTCCAGTGTACGAATACCCAATTCTTTTAATGCGGCCAACGTCTTAGGCGCAAGTGGTGGCGTGGTCAGCATGGATTATTCCTGAAAATGCTGACGCGCCAAGGCTAAGGCCATCTGAACATAATCGCTGTCTGCGTAAGGATCTAACGTGTGCGCCAAAGGAATTTTCCGCAACCAGGTCAACTGGCGTTTGGCAAGCTGGCGTGTGGCGACAATGCCTTTTTCGACAAAGGTGTCATAATCGGTTTCGCCTTCGAGATAATCCCAAGCCTGACGGTAGCCCACGCAGCGCATAGACGGCATATCTGCATGCAGCTGCGGATAATCGCGGCGTAAGGCGTGCATTTCATCGAGGAAACCGTGTTCCAGCATATTTAAAAAGCGTTTTTCGATTTGGCGGTGTAACAAATGGCGGTCTTCGGGAATCAGGGCAACCGTGCATAAATCCAATAAGGGCGCGGCCTGCTTTTGCTCTGTGAAATGTTCGCTCAAAGGCTTGCCGGTCAAAAAATAGACTTCCAAAGCGCGTTCAATACGCTGGCTGTCATTGGCTTTCAGACGGCCTGCCGTGATTGGGTCAACTTCCTGCAAACGGCGATACAGGCCTGCCAGACCATGTTCGTTCTTTTCCGCCTGAAGTTGTGCGCGCACCTCCGCATCCGCACTGGGCAAATCGTTCAAACCTTCCGTCAATGCGTGGAAATACATCATCGTACCGCCGACAATCAGCGGATAGCGACCGCGCGTATGTATTTCATTCACCAAGCGCACGCAGTCGCCGACAAAATCCGCCGCGCTGTAACTTTCCAGCGGAGAAATAATATCAATCAAATAATGCGGTACTGCGGCAAGCTCTTCGACAGTCGGCTTGGCCGTACCGATGTCCATACCGCGATACACCAGCGCGGAATCCAAACTGATGATTTCCACCGGCAACGATTGGGCAATATTTAAGGCCAGTGCGGTTTTACCGCCGGCGGTCGGGCCGAGTACGGCGAAGGCTTTGGGCGCGTTCATAAGAAAACGGAAAAATTAAAAATGCGATTATAGCAAACCCGGGCAGACCATATTTCAGGCCGTCTGAAACATTTGCCCTACATTACCAAAAGCGTTACACTTGCTGCGCCGTTTCAGACGGCCTTTTATATTGATTTCAAACCTGCTGCTGCCGTCATTGCGCCGGCAGTCAAGCCGTCAGCGACACTGCGTCGCTGTAAACACGAAAGAACACACTATGACCGTATCTCCCGTAGCCTTGCGCCGTCAAACCGAGCGCAAGCCGCATCCGACTGCGCGTTATTGGAAAAAATGCGATGTTGAGGCTTTGTTTGGACTGCCTTTCCTCGACCTCGTTTTCCAAGCTGCCGAAATCCACCGCCAAAACTTCAACCCGCGCGAAATCCAACTTTCCACCCTGCTCTCCATCAAAACCGGCGGCTGCCCCGAAGACTGCGCCTACTGTCCGCAATCGGCACACCACAACACCAATCTGGGCAAAGAGCAGATGATGGACGTGGACGAAATCGTCGAAAAAGCCAAAATTGCCCAATCGCGCGGCGCCAGCCGTTTCTGTATGGGTGCAGCATGGCGCGGTCCCAAGCCCAAAGACGTGGCTGTCGTTTCCGAAATCATCAGCGCGGTGAAAAGCTTGGGCATGGAAGTGTGCGGCACCTTCGGCATGCTCGAAGACGGCATGGCGGAAGACTTCAAAAAAGCCGGTTTGGACTACTACAACCACAACCTCGACACCGATCCCGACCGCTACAACGACATCATCCATACGCGCAAACACGAAGACCGCATGGATACTTTGGGCAAAGTCCGCAATGCCGGTTTGAAAGTCTGCTGCGGCGGCATTGTCGGCATGAACGAGACCCGCGCCGAACGCGCAGGCCTGATTGCCAGCCTTGCCAACCTCGACCCGCAGCCCGAAAGCGTGCCGATCAACCAGTTGGTTAAAGTGGAAGGCACGCCGCTGGCCGATGCCGAAGATTTGGACTGGACGGAATTTGTCCGTACCATCGCCGTCGCGCGCATTACCATGCCGCACAGTTACGTCCGCCTGTCCGCAGGCCGCAGTAATATGCCCGAATCCATGCAGGCCATGTGTTTCATGGCTGGTGCAAACTCGATTTTCTACGGCGACAAGCTGCTGACTACGGGCAATCCGGACGAAGACGGCGACCGCCTGCTGATGGAAAAATTGAATTTGTATCCGCTGCGTTTTGAATTGGAAGAAGAATACAAAGCCGCGCAGGAAACGCCCAAAATCAAAGTTGATTATTAACCGCCATCATAAAAGGCCGTCTGAAACTTTTTCAGACGGCCTTTTATCATGATTCAACATGAAAACCTTCAATCTTCCGTATCCATTCTTCCTTTTCCGCCTCGCTCAAAAACGAAGCGCGGAACGAATTGGCGCACAAGGTTTTGATTTCTTCCGCACTCAAATCCAATGCCTCGGCAAGCGCTTCAAAATTGCGGTTCATATAGCCGCCGAAATACGCCGGATCATCAGAATTGACGGTTACCAACACGCCGCGTTGCAACATACGGCGCAAATTGTGTTTTACCATCTCCGGAAATACTTTCAATTTCAAATTGCTCAACGGGCAAACGGTCAACGGCATTTGTTCTTTAATCAAACGCGCCATCAACGCCTCGTCTTCTTCCGCCCGTACGCCATGATCGATACGGCGGACATGCAGCAAGTCCAAAGCCTCGTAAACATATTCGGGCGGGCCTTCTTCTCCGGCATGCGCCACCGTCAACAAACCTTCCGCCCGCGCCTGCGCAAACACACGTTCAAACTTGGACGGCGGATGCCCCAGTTCGCTCGAATCTAAGCCTACGCCGATGATGTGTTCTTTATAAGGCAAAGCCTGATTTAAGGTTTCAAATGCGCTCTCTTCCGACAAATGACGCAGGAAACACATAATCAAACGCGTACTTATGCCCCATTGCTGCCCGGCTTCACGGCAGGCGCGGACAATGCCGTTAATCACGGTTTCAAACGCCACGCCCCGCGCAGTATGGGTTTGCGGATCGAAAAATATTTCCGTATGCACGACATTGTCTTCGCGGCAACGCTCAAGATACGCGCGGGTCAAATCGTAAAAATCCGCCTCGTGCAACAATACGCCGGCACCGGCATAATAAATATCCAAAAACGACTGCAAATTGTGAAAATCATAAGCCTGCCGTACCGCTTTGACATTTTCATAAGGAATCTCTATATGGTTGCGCTTGGCGATTTCAAACATCAACTCCGGTTCGAACGTCCCTTCGATATGGACGTGCAGCTCGGCTTTGGGCAAGGCTTGGATAAATTGTTTGATATTCATATTTTCTCTGATTTTCGGTTTATATTTAATATTGAAGGCCGTCTGAAACTTTCAGACGGCCTTTGACCATTTATCTATTAAAAACCATTTTCCATCATGATTTCGCCGGGGATGCGGTTGCGGTGCATGGCATAGCCCAAATCCATTAGGGCTTGGAAAGTGTCTTTGACCATTGCCGGATTGCCGCAAACCATAAAGCGCGTATCGGCCTTAGTGAACTTGAAGCCGACTTTTTCTTCCAAGCCGCCATTCTTCAGCAATTCGGGAATCCGTTTGCCACTCAATGCGCCTTCCGTTTCCTCACGCGTGGTAACCGGAACAAAAGTGAATTTATGGAAATATTCTTCAATCAGCGGATGCTCTTTCAAATCAGCAAGGCGCTGGTTGAAAATCAACTCGTCGGCGTAAGAGACGGAATGCGCCAAAACCAAACGATCGAAACGCTGCCAGATTTCAGGCTGCTCGATAATGGAGAGGAAAGGCGCAATGCCGGAACCCGTGCAGAGCATAACCAAATCCTTACCGTCGGGGAATCGCTCGGGCAAGAGGAAACCGGTAGCCGTTTTATCCAGCAAAATAGTATCGCCCTCTTTCATCGCGGCAAAACGCGCCGACATCGGGCCGCCTTCGATTAACACCGCGAAATACTCAAGCGTATCGGCGTATTCGGCAGACACGACAGAATACGCGCGCCAAATAAAGCCCTCACCGTCACGGAAACCAAGACGCGAAAACTGCCCTGCCGAAAAACGGTAGGACTCAGGGCGGCTGATGGCAAAAGTCATCAGCTTAGGCGTATGGTGTTTGATCCACAAGACTTTTTCTTCGGTAAACTTGGCTTCTGGAGAAGCTGCCATAATAGATTTCCTTGATATTCGGTATCAGTTTCAAATAGGGCTTATTATAAAGATTCAAAAGGCCGTCTGAAATATTTATTTTCAGACGGCCTTGAAGATTATTCACGGCGCAAACGGATACTGATGCCTTTTTGTTCCAAAATCAAATCGTTACCGTCAAAACGATAGTTCCAAATACCTTGCCGATGCAAAAACGCATCTTCCAGCTTCATGTCTTCACACAGCATTCTGGTTGCCGCGATAGGGCCAAAATCAACTTTATCCGCGCCGATTACATTCACTTGAAACATCATACCATTGCAACCCATATTGCCATGAGCCTTGGGCATTTCGCTGAAATCTAAATAAGCGTTTTTATCCGTCAATTCTTTTTCAGTGAATTTATTGAAAGCGACAACACGCCATTTAGCGGCTAAAGTAGGCATTTTCATTTGCTGTGATTCAGATGATTTGGCAGAAGAAATATGTGGTTGACTTGATAAAGGCTTATCGGCAGGCGTAGAGCAAGCAGCCAATACAAATGCACCAATCATTGCTGAAATAAGGGTTTTCATGACCCATCCTTTTTTAGAAATCTTCTTTATCGTCTAACTGTACACCAAACGGACAACGGCTTTTTTACTGTCCGCATCAAAAAATAGATATAACTCATCGCAACCATATTTCTGAAATTTATATCCGCTCAAATAGCCGACATAAGGAAAAACTTTTCCATCATCTCGTTTGGGTGTATCCACTAAATTACCGTACTCTTCTTGGAACATTTCATCAATATGGTCGAAACCTTCTTCCAACATACCCTCTGATAATCCGCCGGCATCCTCAATCAAATCTCTATCCAACCCATCCCCCTGACATTGTGAATCTGCGGTTTCCTTCAATGCAACCAATTTTTCCAAAGTATATTCGCTGTCCAGATCAATAGGTACATATCCCTGAAGGAATTTTCCATATTTCAGATACAAATTTTTGATGGCATTAAAACAAAGATGATTGATTCTATATACGTTTTCTAACTCTTCCTGCGTATCCTGCCGATAAATATGCGGCGTTTTATACCAAACTGCCTGATCAAAACTCATACCCTGTTTTTCCGCAATCTTTTGCGCTTGTTCCATTATTCTGGTTTTGATTTCAGACGGTATTTCCTTGTTTTCCAAAATAAAAAAACGCCAATCGCCATTAAAACGATATTTACCGTTCTCATCGACATCAAAACAAATACTGTCCTCAAAATTATAACGGTCATGAAATGCCGATGTATGCTCACCTACGCAACCCGAATGAATTTCCGCAGGCTGGACGAAATGTATCCAAAACTCTTCACTGTCAGGACGTATAAATTGAAGATTAAGCGAACAAATGGGTAAAAAATGTTTCGCATGACGCTCTATCTCTTCAGAAAAAACTTCTTCCGGAGAGGGGAATGGACGAATAAATTTTTCAGGGATATTCATCTTAATTACCATAATTTAAAGGCCGTCTGAAAAACTATCCACCTTCAGACGGCCTTTAAGCCTTATTTACAAACTCGTATCCAATGCTTTGGAAATATCGTTCCAAATATCGTCCACATCTTCAATACCGACAGAGAAACGCAGCAGGCCGACTTTGATGCCCATTTCCATTTTTACATCATGCGGTACGCCGCTGTGGGATTGGGAATAGCAATGGTTGACTAAACTTTCCACACCGCCGAGACTGGAAGCCATTTTGACCAGTTTCATGTTTTTAATCACGCTATTGGCCGCTTCACGCGTGTCATTTTTGAGATAAACCGTCACCACGCCGCCGATGCCTTTGGGCATTTGTGCTTGGGCGAGTTCGTAATGTTCGTGCGACGGCAGGCCGGGA
The DNA here is from genome assembly GCF_001836795.1 of Neisseria sp. HMSC061H08. Classification (NCBI taxonomy): domain Bacteria; kingdom Pseudomonadati; phylum Pseudomonadota; class Betaproteobacteria; order Neisseriales; family Neisseriaceae; genus Neisseria; species Neisseria sp. HMSC061H08. Next base: position 116,281 of record NZ_KV830562.1, read on the forward strand.
TAGAACACTTTTTCAATGGCAGGATGAGCTTCCAAACGGCGTGCGATTTCGAGCGCGTTTTGGCAATGGGCATTCATGCGCAGAGCCAGTGTTTTGATACCGCGCAACACCAGCCAGCAGTCCATCGGGCCTGCTATCGCGCCGGTATGCACCATCATGTCGTGCAAAGGCTGAGCCAGCTCTTTGGTTTTGGCAACGACTACGCCCATCAGTACGTCGGAATGACCGCACAAATATTTGGTAGCGGAATGGAACACAAAATCACAACCCATATCCAACGGCTGTTGCAGATACGGCGTGGCAAAGGTGTTATCGATGCCGACCAGCGCACCGGCTGCTTTGGCTTTCGCTGCGAGGGCTTTGATGTCTACCAAGCGCAAAAGCGGGTTGGACGGCGTTTCCAGCCAAACCAATTTGACATTGTGCGCTTTAAGCAGCTCGTCCAAATTATCCGGATTGCCCAAATCGGCAAAAACAACGTTCACACCCCATTTTTGATAAACATCGACCAATAAATCATAAGCACCGCCGTAAATATCGGCGACGGCGACAATGGTATCGCCCGGGCGCAGAAAAGTGCGCCATACGGCATCAATCCCCGCCATACCGCTGGAAAAGGCAAAGCCGGCCGCACCATGCTCCAGATCGGCAACAGTATCTTCCAATACCTGACGAGTCGGGTTGCTCAAGCGCGAGTAGCGGTAAGGCACATTTTCGCCAATCTCGTGCAACGCAAACATACTGTTTTGATAAATCGGCGGCATCAGCGCGCGGTTGTGTTCGTCGCAATCGTAGCTGGAATGAATGGCTTTCGTGGCGAATTTCATTGGGTCTCTGCCTATATAGATGTGAATAATCGAAGATTTTATCACTATCTGAAAAATAGAAACAATCAATGCAGGCGGATAAAGCAAGTGATATAATCTCGCATTTGCAAATCGGCCGACACGAGCCGATTCCCTCCACACGCATCTCAACAATCCTATCATGAAGGACATACCACGCATGAACGCCATTGCAGACGTGCAATCCAGCCGCGATTTACGCAACCTGCCGATTAATCAGGTCGGCATCAAAGACCTGCGCTTTCCAATCTCGCTCAAAAGCAAAGAAGGCGAACAATCCACCGTCGCCCGCCTGACCATGACGGTTTTCCTGCCTGCCGACCAAAAAGGCACGCATATGTCGCGCTTTGTCGCCCTGATGGAAAAACAAACCGATGCTTTGGATTTCGATACGCTGCACAAGCTGACCGCCGATATGGTTGCCCTGTTGGATTCGCATTCCGGCAAAATCAGCGTTTCCTTCCCGTTTTTCCGCAAGAAAAGTGCGCCCGTCTCCGGTATCCAATCGCTGCTGGACTATGATGTCACCCTGACCGGCGAAATCAAAAACGGCACATACAGCCACAATCTGAAAGTAATGGTTCCGGTTACTTCATTGTGTCCGTGTTCCAAAGAAATTTCCCAATACGGCGCGCACAACCAACGTTCGCATGTGACCGTCAGCCTGATTGCAAACTCGGATGTAGGCATTGAAGAAATCATCAATTACGTCGAAGCGCAAGCAAGCTGCCAGCTCTACGGTTTGCTCAAACGCCCTGACGAGAAGTATGTAACGGAAAAAGCATACGAAAATCCAAAGTTTGTCGAAGATATGGTTCGCGATGTGGCCACTGCGCTGATTGCCGACAAACGCATTGAATCGTTTGTTGTCGAAAGCGAAAACTTCGAATCGATACACAACCATTCTGCTTACGCTTATATCGCTTATCCTTAAAAGCCGAGCCGAATAGAAACAAAGGCCGTCTGAAAATTTCAGACGGCCTTTGGCATAGATTGAACGATAACATGAGACTATCGGTCATATATGAGCAACCCTATTTCGATATAATTCAAAAGCATTAGATTTCTCTCGCAATATTTGACATAAATTAAGCCGATTGTTTTTCCATCATTTATAATGACGGTTCCTCAACGGCATCTCCGTAGATACTATGAAAAAATTCCTTTATTTCCTCATTGCATTTTTAGGCTTGAGCAGCTTCGCATTTGCAGTAGATGCCAATGATTTGCTGCCTCCAGAGCAAGCCTTTGTGCCTCAAGTCAATGTAACCGATCAAGGCATCAGCGTGCAGTTCAAGATCGCTGACGGCTACTATATGTACCAGTCCAAAATCGTTGCAGCGACCAATCCTGACAAAGTCTTGGCCGAACCCAAATTCAGCAAAGGCGAAGAAAAAGAAGACGAATTCTTCGGCAAACAAACGGTTTACCACCATACCGCACAGGTTGACCTGCCTTACAAACAAGCCGCGCCGCAATACAAACTGACGCTGACTTATCAAGGTTGTGCCGAAGTGGGTGTGTGTTATCCGCCTGTGGACACCGAGTTTGACGTAAAAGGCAACGGGGTTTACCAGCCTCAAAGCGACGAGCCGGTTTCCGCCAAAGACCGCTTTTTGCAACCGTCCGCCTCTTCAGACGGCCAAATGCCCGCACAGCCCGCTACAAACAATCCCGATAGCAGCCGCTTCAAGCTCTCTTGGGATACTTTAAACGCCAACCTGTTGGCGTTTTTTGTCGCAGGTTTGGGCTTAAGCTTTACCGCCTGTATGTATCCGCTCCTGCCGATTGTTTCCAGCATTGTCGTGGGCGATAAAAAAGCCGGTAAAGGCCGCGCGTTCACCTTGTCTATGGTGTATGTACAAGGCTTGGCACTAACCTATACCTTGGTTGGCGTGATTGCTGGTTTGACCGGCGCGCTGTTGACCGTATGGCTGCAACAGCCGTGGGTTGTACTTGCTGCCGCCGCATTGATGGTGGTACTGGCGCTGTCCATGTTCGGCCTCTTCAATATCCAGCTGCCAAACTCCGTCCAATCCTATTTCCAAAACCAAAGTAACAAACTCTCCGGCGGCAAAATCATCTCCGTCTTCATCATGGGTATTTTGTCCGCTCTGATTGTCGGCCCGTGCGTTGCGCCTCCGCTGGCATTTGCTTTGGGCTATATCGGCCAGACCGGCGATGCCGTATTGGGTGGCCTTGCGCTCTATACATTAGCACTCGGCACCGGCGTACCGCTCATCATCATCGGCACATTCGGCGGCCATATCCTGCCTAAAGCAGGCGACTGGATGAACGGCATCAAATACGCATTCGGCTTCATCTTACTGGCCGTTGCCGTATACCTTGCCACACCGCATCTGCCTTACTTCGCAGTAGTCGGCCTCTACACCTTGCTGATGATTGTTCCCGCCCTTATGCTTTTGGCGAAATCCGGCAAACAAAAAGGCCGTCTGAAAACAGTTGCCGCCGTATTGGGCTTTTTACTGCTAATTGGCGGCTCATGGTTTGGCTGGCAAAGCTTCAATAAACAAACCACCGCCCTGCACCACTTCTTAACGTTGGTTCCGCCATCCGAAGCCGGACAAGAAACCGACCACGGCAAGATGTTTACCGATGTCGGCGAACTCAAAGCCGCTATGGATGCCGCTTTGAAAGCCGACCCAAGCAAGCCCGTGCTGATTGATTTCTACGCCGACTGGTGCGTATCCTGCAAAGAAATGGCCGCCTACACGCTCAACCAACCTCAGGTACACGAAGCAGTCGATATGCAGCGCTTCTTCCAAATCGACGTAACCGCCAACACTCCCGACCATCAGGCCTTATTGAAAGAATACGGCCTCTTCGGCCCTCCTGGTGTGTTTGTTGTCCGCGCCGACGGCAGTCATAGCGAAGCCTTATTAGGCTTTGTCAAACCCGATGCCTTCATCGAATGGTATCGCAAAAACGAGAAATAGCCGTCTATAAAAAAGGCCGTCTGAAAACAGTTTTTCAGACGGCCTTTTCTTATGTTCGACAATTAAAATTCATCTTGATGCCAACGCGTAGAACGCAAAATGCTGGAATCCACATCTTGAATATTGCGATGACCGGTAAACGCCATGGAAATATCCATTTCTTTATACAGGATTTCCAGCGCACGGGTTACGCCTTCTTCACCATACGCACCCAAACCATACAGGAACGCCCGGCCTATCATCGTACCTTTCGCACCCAAAGCCCAAGCCTTCAAAATATCCTGACCGCTGCGGATACCGCTATCCATCCAAACCTCGATGTCGCTGCCCACCGCACTGACCACATCAGGCAAAGCCTTAATGGCAGACACAGTATCGTCAAGCTGACGGCCGCCATGATTGGAAACGACCAATGCATCCGCGCCGCTTTTCGCTGCTTTTTCCGCGTCTTCAGGTTCCATAATGCCTTTGATAATCAGCTTGCCGCCCCACAAATCTTTAATGCGTGCCACATCGTCCCAGCTCAAGCGCGGGTCGAATTGTTCAGAAGTCCATGAAGACAACGAAGACAAATCGCCGACGTTTTTCGCATGACCGACGATATTGCGGAAGGTGCGGCGTTCCGTGTTCAACATTTTCATGCACCATTCCGGTTTGGTCGCCAAATTGATTAAATTGGCGATGGTCGGTTTCGGTGGCGCAGACAGACCGTTTTTAATGTCTTTGTGGCGTTGACCCAAAACTTGCAAATCGGCAGTCAAAACCAACGCCGAACATTTGGCATCTTTCGCACGCTTAATCAGGTTTTCCATAAACTCGCGGTCGCGCATCACATAAAGCTGAAACCAAAACGGCGCGCTGGTGTTTTCAGCCACATCTTCAATCGAGCAGATGGACATGGTTGAAAGCGTAAACGGAATACCAAATTTTTCCGCCGCACGCGCCGCCAAAATTTCACCGTCGGCGTGCGCCATGCCCGTGAAACCGGTCGGTGCAATCGCTACCGGCATTTTCACATCCTGACCGATCATTTTAGTCTCAAGGCTGCGTCCTTCCATATCAACCAATACTTTTTGACGAAAACGGATGTCTTTAAAATCCGAAGTATTTTCGCGATAAGTGGTTTCCGTCCAAGAGCCTGAGTCAATATAGTCATAAAACATACGTGGCATTTTACGTTTGGCAACAAGGCGCAAGTCTTCGATACAGGTTATTTTGCTTAAATCAGATTTCATGGTCGATTGCCTCTGTTAAGGTAAAGATGGATGATTCAAGGCCGTCTGAACATTTCAAACACCTCATTATTTTACTCCATTAAAACAACTAAATTTTAAGAATAATTTTGATAATCTATATCACTATCAATATTAAATCAAAACATTTTAACCCTGATATTCGTAGGGTTGATAGCCTTTTTTCAGACGGCCTTAAATCCAATTTACAGAAAAATAAAGAAAATATTTTCCGATTTAAAAATCAGCCAATGCCACCATTTAAACAAACAATCAAACCGAGCAGCCACATACTTGACTGAAACACTCAGATATTAGACAATCCCCTCACTAATAAAAACGCCCCACACAGGCAACCACACCATGAGACTGACTACCAAAGGGCGATTTGCAGTAACCGCCATGATAGATTTGGCGATGAACGCGCAAACCGGCGCTGTCAAACTCAGTGCCATCAGCGAACGACAAAGCATATCGCTTTCCTACCTCGAACAATTATTCAGCAAACTGCGCCGTGCCGGATTGGTTGAAAGCCTACGCGGCCCCGGTGGAGGCTACATCCTTGCCGCTCCCGCCGAGCAAATCAATATTGCACAAATCATCTCCGCAGCCGAAGACCGACTGGATGCCACGCAGTGCGGCAGCAAAGCAAACTGCAACCACGGCGCCCCCTGCCTGACCCACGACCTTTGGGAAAACTTAAACAAAACCATCAATGATTACCTCAGCGGCGTTACGCTGCAAAACATCATTGAACAAAAAAACTGCAGCGACAGCAGTCATGTCGTTACCTTTACACACATTCATTAAACCGACTTGCGGCAAAGACCGCAGGCAGATGACCAAACGAAAGAGCAAACCATGACCGTCAAAACCCCCGTATACCTTGACTACGCCGCCACTACTCCCATCGACCGCCGCGTTGCCGAAAAAATGATTCCCTACCTGTCCGATATTTTCGGCAACCCAGCCTCCAATAGCCACAGCTTCGGTTGGGAAGCAGAAGAAGCCGTAGAAAAAGCACGTGCAGACATTGCCGCCCTGATTAACGCCGACTCTAAAGAAATCGTTTTCACCAGCGGCGCATCCGAGTCCAACAACCTCGCCATCAAAGGCGCGGCACACTTCTACAAATCCAAAGGCAACCACCTCATCACCGTAAAAACGGAGCACAAAGCCGTGCTCGACACCATGCGCGAACTCGAACGCCAAGGTTATGAAGTGACTTATCTGGACGTACAAGAAAACGGTTTGGTTGATTTAGACGTACTGAAAGCCGCCATCCGCGAAGACACCATCCTGGTTTCCGTGATGTGGGTGAACAACGAAATCGGCGTGGTGCAAGACATTCCCGCCATCGGTGAAATCTGCCGCGAACGCAAAATCATTTTCCACGTTGACGCAGCACAAGCATGCGGCAAAGTGCCTGTCGATGTTGAAGCCGCCAAAGTTGATTTGCTGTCTATGTCCGGCCACAAAGTATACGGCCCTAAAGGCATCGGCGCCCTGTATGTACGCCGCAAACCACGCGTCCGCCTCGAAGCCCAAATGCACGGTGGCGGCCACGAACGTGGTTTCCGTTCCGGCACATTGCCGACCCATCAAATCGTCGGTATGGGCGAAGCCTTCCGCATTGCCAAAGAAGAATTGGCACAAGACACTGCGCACTACTTGAAACTGCGCGATATCTTCCTCAAAGGTATCGAAGGCATCGAAGAAGTCTACATCAACGGCGACCTCGAACACCGTGCTCCAAACAACCTGAACGTCAGCTTCAACTTCGTCGAAGGCGAAAGCCTGATTATGGCGGTGAAAGAACTCGCCGTATCCAGCGGCTCCGCCTGTACTTCTGCAAGCCTTGAGCCAAGCTACGTTTTACGCGCACTCGGCCGCAACGACGAATTGGCACATTCATCCCTGCGCATCACCTTCGGTCGCATGACCACCGAAGAAGAAGTCCAATTTGCCGCCGAACTGATTAAATCTAAAATCGGCAAACTGCGCGAACTGTCCCCGCTGTGGGAAATGTTTAAAGAGGGTATCGATTTGAACTCGATTGAATGGGCGGCGCATTAAGAGCAGCCTGCACTCAAAAAACCATCACAAAAGGAGCAAATTATGCTGGGTTGGTGGATAAGCGTTTTCAGCGATGCAGACAGGCAAGAGCCACATCTCATTGCCTCGTGGGAGTGCGGCGTTTCTGGTGTGGACTGGCTGGATGAGCTTTGCAAAGAAGGTCGAGCCGCACAGACCGAAAACAAAGGCGGCTATCCCGATGTGTACCAAACGCAGGTGCGGCACGTCTTCCCGTGGCTGCTAGATGGTAAAATCTCGCCACAGGATGATGCGCCGAATGGAAACTTCACACCTGTTTTTATGGAAGATGACAAGGGCAAAACCGTGCTGATGAAGTCGTACGGCTATCGCTCTTTGAAACTGCACCATCCTGAATTGCTGCGCACATTGCCACTCGAAGCGGTTTTGACGATACAGGTATTTGATTTGAGCTAAAGCATCCGTTTTCAGCAACCTACCTATAAATAAAAAAGGTCGTCTGAAAATCCCCAAAGACCTTTTCAGACGACCTAAAAGCCACCACATTAAAATCAAGGATACAACCCATGAACGAACAAGAAATCGACCTCGACAATCTCGACAACCTGCTCGAAGATTTTGACGACATTACCGTAGAAGGCGGCGTTGATTCAGAGAATGATGACGGCTGCGAAGGCGGCGCATGCAAAATCTAAACTTCAGGCCGTCTGAATATTCGTAAACAAACCATTTACACCATTAAAAACACAAAGGAAACCACATCATGGCATACAGCGATAAAGTAATCGACCACTACGAAAACCCCCGCAACGTCGGCACTTTCGACAAAAACGACGAATCTGTCGGTACCGGCATGGTCGGTGCTCCGGCCTGCGGTGACGTAATGCGTCTGCAAATCAAAGTAAACGATGAGGGTATTATCGAAGATGCAAAATTCAAAACTTACGGTTGCGGTTCTGCCATCGCTTCTTCCAGCCTGATCACCGAGTGGGTCAAAGGCAAAAGCCTTGACGATGCACTGGCAATCAAAAACAGCGAAATCGCCGAAGAGTTGGAATTGCCGCCCGTGAAAATCCACTGCTCCATCTTGGCTGAAGATGCAGTAAAAGCAGCCGTTGCCGACTATCGCAAACGTCAGGAAAACAAATAACCTGATTCAGCGAACCTTTGTCGGCAGATGCTCCCAAGATTCCTGGCGAGTCTTCGAGAAAAGCAAATCTGGTGGTTTATTCCTCTCTTCTTTTGTGGGGCAAAACCAAGTATGCAGAAACTTAATCGTTTTGAAGTTGCTACCAAGTTTGGGACTACCTGCCAATCTATCCCCTCTCCCCGCGGGAGAGGGTTAGGGAGAGGGCAATAAGCTGTTGCTTATATTCAGTCGTTACACCTGCAAAATCAAAGAAGACGATATGCCTTTTACTAATGAAGAAGTCCAATCCCTGCTTGCTGTCAAAGGCATAGGTAAAACCATATTGCAGCGTTTGCAGCAAATAGGTTTGGATGATGTTGCTACACTGGCGGCGGCAGATTTGGACGATGTTTTGGAACAGGGCGCACGATTGACCGGCTCGACCTGTTGGAAAAACAGTCCGCAGGCTAAAGCTGCCATTGCCGCCGCAATAGAGTGGGCAAAACAGCGTTTTCAGACGGCCTGATAATCAAGATGCCGTCTGAAATAAAAAAGCAGGCAAAACAGAAAATGATTGCGAAATGAGGAAAAAAGCATGATTACCATCACAGAAAATGCAGCCAAACACATCAACGGCTACTTGACCAAGCGCGGAAAAGGCTTGGGTGTGCGCTTGGGAGTAAAAACCAGCGGCTGCTCAGGCATGGCATACAACCTTGAATTTGTCGATGAAGTGAACAAGGATGACCTGATTTTTGAAGAACACGGCGCGCGCGTTTATATCGATCCGAAAAGCTTGGTTTATCTAGACGGCACGCAAGTCGATTACACTAAAGAAGGTTTGCAGGAAGGTTTCAAATTTGAAAACCCAAACGTCAAAGACTCTTGCGGCTGTGGCGAGAGCTTCCACGTTTAAGATAAAAAAGTGGCGGGACAGTATCAAAACCGTCCCGCCATTTTTTCGCTTCCTGTCTGTTGTAGCCACCTTTGCCTTTTCTTTTCCGTTCCACTTTGTGTCGGAACAAATCAGATTTGACTAAGGCTTTTAAGGCATTGTCTCGTATCTTGCCTTTATTGTGTTGCACCTTACCGGTCATATTGTTTTCCTTTCGTATAAACAGTTAAACAGTGTTTGGATTATATCGTAAAATGATCCTCTTCTTTAGATTTTTTCCTTTAATATCATGTCTCAATACTTCAACCTCTTCCAGCTTGAGCCATCTTTCAATATTGATACCGAAGCACTCGAACAGACCTATCGAGCTTTAGCTGCCCAATTTCATCCCGATAAATTTGCTTCTGCTTCAGCTTTTGAGCAGAAACAAGCCGTTATGATGTCTTCTACAATTAATGACGCCTACCGCACATTAAAAAGTCCTATTGATCGGGCTGCTTATCTCTTGAAAAGCCAAAATATCGATGCTGATGCACCTGAACACACTTCGTTTTCACCAGAATTCCTCATGCAGCAGATGGAATGGCGGGAAACATTGATGGATGCACAAATGGAACAAAACCATGATGCCATCCGGGCACTGGATCAAGAAATTCAAGAAGTTCAAAGCAACCTATATCAAGATTTGCAACAAGCATTTGAACAGCAGGATTATGAATCAGCCGCACAATGGGTACGGCATGGACGCTTTCTTAATAAACTTCGCAATGAAATTGCTTCAATCTTATAAAGTGCATATGCTGCTGCACTTGCCTAAGTTTTATAGCAAATGATTTTATATGCAAAACAAAAACCGTATCAGATTTATCTGATACGGTTTTCTTATATTAACTACCTATTAGCGTTTTTTACCGGTAACAGTAGCAACAGCCAGGTTTTCGTTACGTTTCAGAGAAACGCTTTCAACACCTTCCGGCAGTTTGATGTCTGACAAGTGCAGAATGTCGCCGGCAACTACTGATGTACAATCCAGCTCCAAGAAAGCAGGAATGTTTGCAGGCAAAGCAATTACTTCAACAGAAGTGTTCAACAGAGATACGCGGCCACCTTGCAGTTTAACAGCTTGAGAGTTTTCAGCGTTAACAATGTGCAGAGGAACGCGGATACGTACAGGTTGATCGGCTTTCACAGCTTGGAAGTCGATGTGTTGAACTTCGCGACGGAATGGGTGCATTTGGAAGTCACGCACGATAACGTCTTTGGTTTCACCGTTCAGAGACAGTTTAATCAAAGCGGTATGGAAAGATTCTTTTTCCAATGCGTAGAATACAGTTTTGTGGTCTACAGCGATAGCAACAGGCTCTTGACCTTCACCGTACAGAATGCCAGGAATTTGGCCTTCGCGACGCAGGCGGCGGCTCGCACCAGTGCCTTGGGCTTCGCGTACAGAGGCTTGAATTTCGTAAGTCATGTTTAATACTCCAATTTAGATAAAATCGTCGTCATCGGCCGCGACCAGCTTAAGACGACATGGGGTTATGGCAGCAACATGCTGCCTGTCATCACTTCTTCATTAAAAAGATATGAGACGGATTCTTCATTGCTGATACGGCGTACCGTTTCAGCCAGCAAACCGGCAATAGTTACTTGACGGATGCGTTCACATTTTTTAGCTGCTTCAGATAACGGAATCGTATCTGTCACAACTACTTGGTCAATTTCAGAAGAAGCAATTCGATTCACTGCTTCACCGGAGAATACTGCATGGCTAGCGTATGCCAGTACACGATCTGCACCGCGCTCTTTCAGGGCAACAGCTGCTTTACACAAAGTATTTGCCGTATCGATCATATCATCTACGATCAAGCAAGTACGGCCTTGAATGTCACCGATAATATTCATTACTTCAGCCACGTTGGCTTTAGGACGGCGTTTATCGATAATGGCCAAATCAGCATTTAAAGATTTAGCAACAGCGCGCGCGCGCACAACACCACCGATATCGGGGCTGACGACGGTCAAATTATCAATGCGTTGCTGTTTAATATCGTTCAATAAAATCGGGGTGGCGTAAATATTATCTACCGGAATATCGAAGAAACCTTGAATTTGGTCGGCATGCAAGTCAACAGTCAATACGCGGTCGATACCTGCTGAGTACAACATATTCGCTACCAATTTAGCAGAAATCGGTACACGAACAGAGCGAGGACGACGATCCTGACGCGCATAGCCAAAGTAAGGAATTGCGGCAGTAATACGACCTGCAGAAGCACGTTTGAGTGCATCGGCCATAGTCAAAATTTCCATCAGGTTGTCATTGGTTGGGGCGCAGGTAGGTTGCAAAATAAACACATCGCGACCACGCACATTTTCCAGCAATTCAATGGCTACTTCGCCATCAGAGAATTTGGAAACAGTGGCTTCACCGAGTGAAATATCCAAATGTTTGACAACACGTTGCGCCAATTCCGGATTTGCATTACCGGTAAACACCATTAAACTGTCATAAGCAGCCATATCTTCACCTGATTCTAGATTTGATTTACGCTCAGAAAACATTACGCTTCCCTCTGCCCCATGTCTAAGACACTAATTATGCGATTATACTCGTAAAAACGGGTAAAAAAAAGTTTTTCAGCGTTATTTTGCTCTTAGCGTAAAAAAGCGTGTAAGAAAACTTACACGCTTTTATTTGGCTGGGGAGGAAGGATTCGAACCTTCGCATGCTGGAATCAAAATCCAGTGTCTTAACCGCTTGACGACTCCCCAACTTACTAAATCATATGAAACAGCGGATGAATATCTAATCCTTCCACACAATAAGCTTCATATGATTGAGAAACCTGTTGGTAAATTGTATTTGCTTCTTGATGAGATTCGCATGCCATAAATAAGCATGCCCCGGAACCGGTCATTAAGGCATGACCATATTGGGATAACTCAACATAAGCCTTCCAAACTTCAGGATATTCCTGAAATACAACCGCCTGCATATCATTTTGAAACGGCTGTAATGATTGGAAAGTCGGCATTATGCTGGGTTTGGAATCCCGTGTCAAGCCTTCATGTGCAAAAATTTTAGCGGTTGCCACATGGACGGGAGGCTTAACGATAACATACCATTGTTTAGGAACATCTATTTCAGCCAGTTTCTCACCCACGCCTTTGGCAAAAGCACTTCTGCCAAAAATAAAAAAAGGAACATCCGCACCAAGACTTACGCCTAAATCAATCAGTTGCTGCCTGCTCAAACCACATCGCCACCATTGGTTTAAAACCATTAAAACTGTGGCCGCATCAGAGCTGCCGCCGCCCAATCCGCCGCCGGTAGGAATTACTTTATCCAACCAGATTTCGACGCCGTGCGCTACGCTTGCATATGGCAGCAATAATTTAGCCGCCCGATAAGTCAAGTCCTGTTCAGGATCAAGCCCTTCGACCGGCGTATGCAGAATAATCTGCCCATCAGTACGCATTTTCAGATGAACGGTATCGTATAAGCCGATCAAACAGAAAATACTTTCCAAGTTATGATAACCATCACTCCTGCGGCCGGTAATCCTCAAATCCAAATTTAATTTGGCCGGCGCAGGAAAGGCTTGGATTTCCTCTGAAACAGACATAGCATCCTCTATTTGCGTGCTGCGCATCGGGTTTGTCCATTCTTATCCAAAGAGTGATTTACTGTATCAAACACCAAGCGGATATTAAACTTGGCATTCTCAAGTTGAAGTGTTTTGGGCTGTCCTGAACTATTTAAAGTGCGCGATATTGTCCAGTCAAACTGCTCCAGACGGCCATCAGGCAAGATTTTGTATGGCGCATTGGCAACACGTTTACCATCAGCCCAAATATGCAGATATTGAACCGGCAAAGCAAAGCCCAAAAGCTGTCTGCTCAATTCCTCAGCCGTTTCCGCCTGATAAACCTTACCCTTACTGTCTACTGCCAATACACCTTCACTATCTTGACACAGCTGGCCAACGGTATTGCCTAATGGTGTATTCACATCAATGGTTTGAACCGCGTTCTGATAAGTCCAGTCAAAATTAGCATAAGAGCCTTTTCCTTCCACTTTGACAGCCAATCGACCGTCTGCGCTAAAATCCTGCACCTGCTCTGCTGCTTGCCAACTGTTTTGCTGGGGTAAGTTTGGCTGTGCACAGGCAGCTAAAAGCAATAAGGCTGCAACCGATGATAATTGTTTTACATTCATGGATATCCCTTCATAGGCCGTCTGAAATCAAACGCTTTTCAGACGGCCTTTTGGTTTTATTTGTGTTTTTGAGTATGCGGTTTGCTGGACGTTATACCAAATTTGGACATTGTCTCTTTTAATACTCGGAGATTGTTTCCGCGTTTCAAGCCGTCATTCCAGATTTCTTTGGCCTTCTCTTGATCGCCAAGCGTCCATAGGACTTCGCCCAAATGCGCGGCGACTTCGGCTTCAGGTTCTTTTTCATAGGCATATTGAATATATGGAAGCGCCATTTGCGCATCGCCTTTGAGATAATACGCCCAGCCTATACTGTCATTAATTGCTGCGCTTTCCGGATCCATTTGATAGGCCGTCTGAACCATTTTGAAAGCCTCGTCCAAATCCTTGCCGTTGGACAGCAAGGTATAGCCCAAAGCATTCCAACCATGCGGATTATCCGGATACAGCTCTACCACTCGACGCAAATCGGCAATCGCCTTGGCTGGCTGATTCAGCTTCTCATAAACCATCGAACGCTGATACAACACATTGGCAAGCAGCTCGGGAGAAGCTTGGGTTTTCAAGGATTTTTCGGTGGAATTTACCAAGCTGTTCAAAGCGTTCAACGATTCTTGAAGATTGGTATTTTTAGACAATACAAACAAAGCCGTATTCAGCAAATCACCGGCTTCAAAATAACGTCCTCTTTGCTCGGGCATTTTTTGTGCACGTTGCACCAAAGCCCAAGCCTCTTTATGGTTGCCCTGTTTGGCCTCGATGGAAGCAGCCAAAATGGTCTTATCAAATGTATAAGCCGTAGCCGTTACCTTGTCCAACCATTGTTTGGCTTTGGCAAAATCCTCGGCATCATTATAAGAAACCGCACCAATCAACGCCGCACGGCTGCGCTGCTCCTCCGTACCGGCTTTATAAGCCTTTTCCAGATAGCTGTTGACTGCAGAAATATTTTCCGTTTTGCTGGCTGACAATAAGGCGGCCTGAATATACAAATCAGGGTTGGGATTTTCTTCCAACAAAGTCTGCAAACGCTTAAAAGCCTTATCATTTTGGCCATGAGCGATCAAATTGGCGATGTCCAACTCCTGCCAAATCGGAGATAAGGTTTTAGTATCTGTATCTTTGAAGAAACCGTCCAAAATATCAGGATGCCGTTGCGCCATCAGCCGCAACGTGACAAAAGTCGGCGGCAGAATTTCGTTGTCCAACTTGGCCAATCGCTGCAATGCGGCAATGGCTTGTTTCTTTTGACCGTCTTTTGCACTAAAAATTGCATCTGCAATCGCCGCTTCAGGGAAGTCTTTATAATTCAATGCTGTTTTATGTACTTGCTTGACCGCATCGCTGGTCAGATTCGGCTGTTGGGCAGCGGTTTGCGCCAAAAGCAGGAACACGCGCTTTTGCTCGTCTTCACTACCGCCGGCAATCACCTTGTCCAATCCGCTCAAATTCTTATCGGCTTTGCCCAGCAGCAAATTGCGCAACCAAGTCATACGCTTTTGTGTTTCACCAGGCTCCGGCTCGATTTCTCGCCATTTTTGGTAAATGGCTTCAGCCTGTTCAAAGGCATTTAAAGAAACCGCCATCTCCAAAGCGCGTTCGGCCACTTCGGGAGATTTGGTGCGATGCAACGTCAAAATATAAGTAAACAGTGCAGAGGCGGCATCACCCTTTTGCAGAGCCAGTTCTGAATTTAACAAAGTGAAAACCTGCGAGGTGCGGTTTTGTATACCCAACAGACGTATCCGCTCCTGCTCGCGCTCTTCGGGAGAAAAACGGTCGGCACGGCTTTTCTTTTTGATAATCTTAGCCGATTCAAAAACTGCATTTGAATCGCTGGGCGCGGCAAAAGTTTGTGTAGCAAACAACATCATTACAGCCGCAGCTGCCACTCGAATACGGGATGGGGAAAACAACATAACTATCCTTTTTGAGAACCTGCCGGCATTTTCAGACGGCCTAAGCACTTGCAAATCAGACGCAAAGCTTTATTTATCATTCAGGCATAACTGTAACACACGCACCCTATTTTGTTGACACGGTAACCGTAAACCTTGTGTAATCCTCATCTGCATAAAACGATCAGCGCCAAAAATGAATACCGACCAACTTATCCATTTCCTAACTCAAGCTTCACACTTCAGCAGCCGTATGCAAGCAGAGCGCAATCAATTAGTTAGCGCCCAAACGGTCAAAGAAGCAGCCGTTTTGGTCGGTATTGTCTTGCATGAAGGAGCGTGGCAGATTTTACTGACCAAAAGGGCCGAAACCTTAAGGCAGCACACAGGGCAAATCGCCTTTGCCGGCGGCCGCAAAGATGCCCAAGACGACAGCCTAACGGCAACGGCGTTAAGAGAAGCTTATGAAGAAACCGCCATTCCGATTACCGCATGGCAGACTTTTACGCCGCTACCCTTTTATGACACGCCTTCCGGCTATCGTGTTACGCCTGTTCCGGCAATTTGCACCCAGCCCGTCAACCCTAAAGCCAATCCCGATGAAGTAGCTGAAATTTTTTATCTGCCTTTGGATTTCGCCTTAAACCTGCAAAACTACACATTCCGTCATCTTCATCACAACAATCAAACCCTCGCCCTCCCCGCCCTGCCTTTCCAACACTATGACATTTGGGGTCTGACAGCAATCATCCTATATGGACTGGCAGAACGTTATCAGCAATATTGCCAAGCTTTTAAATAAGGCAAGGCCGTCTGAAAACCAATATTCAGACGGCCTGATTTGATCAATCCTCTTTACGCAGCTTCTTCATAGCATTCGACAAATTCCCCAAACCATTTCATCTCATCGCGCAGGGCAACCACTTCGCCAATTACCATTAAAGCCGGACGCTCTGCTTCGGCAGCCAGCAAGCCCAAATCTTTCAGACGGCCTGTCCGCACGGTTTGATTCGGTAAAGTCCCATTGGAAATCACAGCGACGGGTGTAGAAGGCTGCCTGCCATAAGCCATCAACTTTTCCGCAATCTCAGCCGCTTTAAGCGTACCCATATAGATTACCAACGTTTGGCGGCTTAAAGCCAAAGTCTGCCAATCAGGCTGATTGCCCTCGTGTTTGCTGTGGCCAGTTACAAATAAAGCACTTTGGGCGCAATCGCGATGGGTTAACGGAATACCGGCATAAGCAGTAGCTCCAAGTGCAGCAGTAATGCCCGGCACAATGCGGTAGGCAATTCCGGCCTGATGCAGGGTTTGTACTTCCTCCCCGCCACGCCCGAACACAAAAGGATCGCCGCCTTTCAACCTTACCACGCGCTCGCCTTTTTGAGCGTGCTCAACCAATAGACGGTTGGTTTCTTCCTGCTGGACATGGTGCGCACCGGCGCGTTTACCCACGCTGATTTTCACCGCATCTTTGCGTACCATCGCCAAAATTTCATCCGACACCAAAGCATCGTAAAACACGGTATCCGCAGCCTGAATCGCCTGCAAAGCATGTATGGTCAGCAAGCCCGGATCTCCCGGCCCTGCCCCCACCAAAACCACTTCGCCGCCAAACGGCGTTTCCCGGTTTAACTGCGTGATCAATTCACGTTCCGCCGCCTCGATATTGTTTTGAGCTGCAAAAATACTGAAACGGCTGTCGAACAACTTCTCCCAAAAATAACGGCGTTGTTCGACATTATTCAGCGCTTGCTTAACCTTTGTGCGCCATTTGCCGGCAATACGCGCCATCGTGCCCGTATGCAGCGGAATCAATGTCTCAATAATCTGCCGCCATTTACGCGCCAATACAGGCGCAGTACCGCCGCTGGATATGGCGATCTTCAACGGTCCCCTATCCACCACGGCAGGTACGATAAACGAACACAAGTCCGCCGTATCCACCGTATTACACAATTTTGCCCGTCGTTCCGCCGCTTCAAAAACACGGTGGTTAAACACGTCGTCATCCGTCGCCGCAATAACAAAATACACCTCGTCCAACATGGCTTCTTCAAACAAGCCGCCCAGCCAAACTATTTTCCCTTCAGCCGCCCATTGCTGAAACTGCGGATTCAGAGTTTCCGCAACAACGCGTACGCGCGCTCCGGCAGACAACAGGCTTTCCGCCTTGCGTTCGGCAACCTTGCCTGCGCCTACCAGTAAAACAGGACGGTCTCTCAAATCGGCAAACAAAGGATAATGGCTCATGGTCGTGCTCTTACTTTATCAATGATTGTCCGCCGATATTAAAGGCCGTCTGAAAAAATAGGAAAGAATGGTTTCTGATTTTCTTATGGTGTTTAGTTATATACCTGCCACAACAAAATAAGTTATAGCGGCAAACACAAAACAGGAGCAGAAAATTTCAAAATAAATGATTGAAAAATTGTGTAACGATATAAAAATTCATTTTTTTCACAAATAAATTGCGCCCTCTTCATTTTTCAGACGGCCTTTGCCTGCGTATAATATCGGTCTAATTTACAATTCAAACGAGCTTAGTCCAGCCATGACCGAATCCATCCGCCTGCCCGCTTCTACACTCAAGCCTTCGACCGTTGCCCTGCCCGGTTCCAAAAGCATCAGCAACCGCACGCTGCTCTTGGCGGCACTCTCCGACAACGTTTGCGAAATCCATTCTTTGCTCAAATCCGACGACACCGACCGAATGCTTGAAGCACTCGACAAACTCGGTGTTCAAATTGAATCTTTACCTGAAGGTCGTCTGAAAGTTCATGGCACCGGCGGCCGCTTTCCCAACCAAACCGCCGATTTGTTTTTAGGCAACGCTGGTACGGCATTCCGTCCTTTGACTGCCGCGCTTGCCGTTTTGGGTGGCGACTATCATCTGCATGGCGTACCGCGTATGCACGAACGCCCTATCGGCGATTTGGTGGATGCGCTGCGGATTGCAGGCGCGGACGTACAATATCTGGGCAATGAAAACTATCCTCCGCTTCAGATCGGCAAACACCAAGACAACGACGAGCGCGTTATTCCGATTAAAGGCAATGTTTCCAGCCAATTCCTGACCGCCCTGCTGATGGCTTTGCCCCTGACCGGACAAGCATTTGAAATCCACATGGTAGGCGAGTTGATTTCCAAACCTTATATCGACATCACGCTCAAGCTGATGGCGCAGTTCGGTGTGAACATCATCAATGAAGACTACCGTGTATTTAAAATCCCGGCCGGTGCCAAATATCATGCGCCCGAACATTTATATGTAGAAGGCGATGCCTCCAGCGCGTCTTATTTCTTGGGCGCAGGCCTGATTGCGGGTACACCCATCCGCGTAACCGGTATCGGCGCACACAGCATTCAAGGCGACGTTGCCTTCGCCCGCGAACTGGAGAAAATCGGTGCGGATGTCATTTGGGGCGAAAATTTTGTAGAAATTTCCCGTCCTGCCGAGCGCAAGATTCAGGCTTTTGATTTGGATGCCAACCATATCCCTGACGCGGCCATGACTCTGGCTATCGTCGCACTGGCCACCAAACAGCCCTGCGCCCTGCGCAATATCGGCTCATGGCGCGTCAAAGAAACCGACCGCATCGCCGCCATGGCAACCGAACTGCGCAAACTGGGTGCAGAAGTCGTTGAAGAAGCCGAGGCCATTCATATTACGCCGCCCGAAACACTTACCCCCGATGCCGTCATCGATACTTACGACGACCACCGTATGGCCATGTGTTTCTCTCTGGCTTCGCTTTTGGGCGTCCCCGTCATCATCAACGACCCGAAATGTACGCATAAAACTTTCCCCGACTATTTCCAAGTTTTTGCATCATTGACCAACTGATTGATTATTCAACGTTTCAGACGGCCTGTTGCATACAAAAAACACAGGCCGTCTGAAAAATAAAAATAAAACTATACTTTTTCTTAATTTATGCGATAATAGCTAAATAAATTCTTAGCGATTCATATTTCCTTTCGGAGAGAAAACATGTCAGACGAAAAAAGCAAAGCCTTAGCCGCCGCCCTTGCCCAAATCGAAAAAAACTTCGGCAAAGGCTCCATCATGAAAATGGACGGCAGCCAACAGGAAGAAAACCTTGATGTTATTTCCACCGGCTCCCTCGGCGTGGACTTGGCGCTCGGCGTCGGCGGTCTGCCCCGCGGCCGCGTGGTTGAAATTTTCGGCCCGGAATCCTCCGGTAAAACCACACTCTGTCTCGAAGCCATTGCCCAATGCCAAAAAAATGGCGGTATCTGCGCATTCATCGATGCCGAGCATGCTTTTGACCCCATTTACGCCCGCAAACTCGGTGTAAAAGTCGAAGAACTCTATCTCTCCCAACCGGATACCGGCGAACAGGCATTGGAAATCTGCGATACATTGGTACGCTCTGGCGGTATCGATATGGTTGTTGTCGACTCCGTAGCCGCACTTGTGCCTAAAGCCGAGATCGAAGGCGAAATGGGTGACAGCCACGTCGGCCTACAAGCCCGCCTGATGAGCCAAGCCCTGCGCAAACTCACCGGCCACATCAAACGCACCAATACATTGGTCGTCTTCATCAACCAAATCCGTATGAAAATCGGCGTGATGTTCGGCAGCCCTGAAACCACAACCGGCGGTAACGCGCTCAAATTCTACGCCTCCGTCCGCCTCGACATCCGCCGTACCGGACAGATTAAAAAAGGCGATGACGTGATTGGTAACGAAACCAAAGTCAAAGTCATCAAAAACAAAGTTGCCCCTCCGTTCCGTCAAGCCGAATTCGATATTCTTTACGGCGAAGGCATCAGCTGGGAAGGCGAATTGATCGACTTGGGCGTCAAACATGACATCGTTGAAAAATCCGGCGCATGGTACAGCTACAACGGCGCGAAAATCGGCCAAGGTAAAGACAATGTACGCGTTTGGCTGAAAGAAAACCCTGATATCGCCAATGAAATCGACGCCAAAATCCGTGCGGCAGTCGGTATCAATGTCGATATTACCGAAGGTAAATTGGACGATACCGACGGCGAACGTCCTGAGGAATAAATCTGTTTGAAATAAAAGGTCAAAAAAGACCAAATAAAAGGCCGTCTGAAATCTGACCATTAATCGGATTTCAGACGGCCTTTTATTTAATATAGTTTAAAGCCCTAATGCCTGAGCGTGAAACTCAATATGCGAATCGATAAAGCTGGCAATAAAGAAATAGTCATGCCCATAGCCCGGACGGACTTTATATTGGATATTGAAACCTTTTTCTCGTGCTGAGCGGACAAACCCTTCGGGTTGCAGGAATTCAGGGTATAAAGCATCTTCACTGCCGAAATCAATCAAAACAGGCAATTTATGCGAGGCCGTCTGAAGCAGCTCTGTACTGTCATAGCGTTTCCATGTTTCTACGTTTTGACCCAAATAAGCTGAAAACGCCAGCCTGCCGCCTTCCGTATCGATGGGATGACATAAAGGCGCAAAGGCAGAAACCGCAGCATATCGGCCGGGATGCTTCAAAGCCAAATGCAATGCGCCATGCCCGCCCATACTGAAACCTGCAATGCTGCGCTCTTTCGTTACCGGAAAATGATGCTCGATCAAATCAGGTAATTCTTGGCTGATATAGCTTTCCATTTGATAATGCTGCGCCCAAGGTGCTTCAGTTGCATTGACATAAAATCCGGCGCCCTGTCCAAGATAATGTTCACCGCTGTCGGCAACATGCTGACCGCGTGGCGAGGTATCCGGGAAAACCACGATAATATTCCATTGCGCCGCAAAACGTTGGATTCCGCTTTGTTGAACCAATTCAGAACCATCACTATTTAAACCGGAAAGAAAATATAAAACAGGCGCGGGATAACCTTTTAAAACTTGTGGTGGCAGATAGACATCAAATACCATATCCGTCCGGCAGGTTTGAGAAAAGTGACGGTAGCGTTCCTGATGCCCGTTAAACATCTTTCTGCGTTCCAGAAACTGCAATTCTGAATTTTTCATTTTATTCCTTGTAGGGAAGCAACAATAAGCAGAATGTTAGCGCAAAACCTGCCCATCGTGTTGTTGCCCCATCTTTTTAAGGCAACCCAATCTGCTTTAAACAAGGCTTACCAATCATGCGAAATCATTACGCCGACAGCATTTAAAATCTATACACAATCTCTGTGGATAAATCTGTTGATAAGCTTTGGGTAATCGTAAAATTTTCTTTAGGAACAAACCAAGTCTTAAATTGACTAAAATTTAATCAAATAAAATTCAATAAAATTCAATAAAATCAAATAGTTATGTTTATAAGATTTTACTATAATCATACAGTGAAAATTTATAGGTAAAACAAGGTTATGCGGGTTTGTGCATAAATTAGGGTTGACATCCCTAAAAATCGCCCCGAATCAAAAGCTGTGTAAAACAACGGCCGATTTCATCCGATACCATTCAAAAGACACGCGGCCATACATTTTGCGTTACAATACGCACTTATTTTTAAGAAAGAAAAATACGCCATGAAAGCCTCCCAGTTCTTCATTTCCACCCTGAAAGAAGCCCCAGCCGAAGCCGCACTTGCCAGCCACAAGCTGATGATTCGTGCCGGCTTGATCAAAGCCAACGCATCCGGTCTTTATACTTGGATGCCGATGGGTCTGCGCGTATTGCGCAAAGTTGAAAATATCGTGCGCGAAGAAATGGCCCGCGCAGGTAGCGTGGAGCTGCTAATGCCGGTGGTACAACCTGCCGAACTGTGGCAAGAATCCGGCCGCTGGGAGTTTTACGGTAAAGAACTGCTGCGCCTGAAAGACCGTCATGACCGCGATTTCTGCATGGGTCCGACTTGTGAAGAAGTCATTGCCGATATCGTGCGCAAAGAAGTCAACAGCTACAAACAACTGCCGAAAAACTTTTACCACATCCAAACCAAATTCCGCGATGAAGTGCGTCCGCGCTTCGGCGTGATGCGTGCACGCGAGTTTGTCATGAAAGACGCTTATTCCTTCCATGCCGACTACTCCTCGCTTCAGACGACCTATGATGCCATGTACGACGCTTACTGCCGTATCTTCACCCGTTTGGGTTTGGAATTCCGTCCTGTTGCCGCAGATACCGGCAGCATCGGAGGTACCGGCTCTCATGAATTCCAAGTATTGGCTGAAAGCGGCGAAGACGTTATTGCATATAGCGACACTTCCGATTACGCCGCCAATATCGAATTGGCACCGACTTTGCCGCTCAAGGGCGAACGCGCCGCTGCTCAGGTCGAGTTGACCAAAGTACATACGCCAAATGTCAAAACCATTGAGTCTTTGGTTGAATTCCTCAATATTCCGGTTGAACAAACCCTCAAATCCATCGTGGTTGAAGGCGAAAACGAAGGCGAACTCGTCCTGTTGCTGTTGCGTGGCGACCATGAATTTAACGACATCAAGGCAGAAAAACTGGCCGGCGTGAAATCGCCACTGACCATGGCAAGCCCTGCCGCAATTGTTGAACAGTTCGGCGCAAACGGCGGCTCTCTCGGTCCTGTCAACTTCAAAGGTAAAGTCTATGCCGATTTCGCCACTGAAAAAGGCGTAGACTGGGTGATTGGCGCGAACGAAGACGACTACCACTATACCGGCTTCAACTTCGGCCGCGATGCTGCCGAGCCTGAATTTGTCGATTTGCGCAATGTCATCGAAGGCGACATCAGCCCTGATGAACAAGGCCGTCTGAAACTGGCGCGCGGTATTGAAGTCGGTCACGTTTTCCAATTGCGCGACAAATATACCCAAGCCATGAATGTCAGCTTCTTGGACAATAACGGCAAATCCCAAATCATGGAAATGGGCTGCTACGGTATCGGTATTACCCGCGTTGTGGCCGCCGCCATCGAGCAAAACAACGACGAAAAAGGCATTGTTTGGACCAAAGCAATGGCGCCGTTTGAAGTCGTTATCGTGCCGATGAACTACAAAAAATCTGAAGCCGTACGCGAAGCTGCCGACAAAATCTATGCCGAGCTTTTGGCCGCCGGTGCGGATGTTTTGCTGGATGACCGCGACGAACGTGCAGGCGTATTGCTGAATGACTCCGAGCTGTTGGGTATTCCTCACCGCATCGTAATCGGCGATCGCGCCTTAAAAGAAGGCAATGTCGAATATGCCGAACGCCGTGACAATCAGGCTCAAGCCGTTGCAGTATCAGAAGTTGTTGCCAAGGTTCTGGCCACATTGAACGCTTAAGTTTTTTTCAATAGTTAAAAGGCCGTCTGAAACTGATTATTTCGTTTCAGACGGCCTTTTTCTGTTTTAATAAATAATGTTTTTTCCGTAACTCTCTAATATTTCTTTGATTTTCAAAATGGTTTCTTTAGGCGGCGGATGTACGCCTTTTAACTTGTACTCATCACCACACAAAGCCCATTTATGTGCGCCCAATTCGTGATACGGCAAAAGCTCGACCATTTCGACATTATCCATATCACCGATAAACTCGCCCAATAAATGCGCTGAACGCTCATCATCGGTGTAGCCTGGGACAACCACATAACGCACACGCGTCGGCTGATTGCGTTCGGCAAGATAGCGCGCGAATTTCAGCGTTTTGGTATTTGGGATACCGACAAGCACTTTATGAATTTCAGGATCGATTTGTTTTAAGTCGAGCATGACCAAATTGGTATGTTCGAGCAAATCATCCAAAATCGAATCATAGTGCAAAGCATAGCCATTGCTGTCGAGACAGGTATGGATATCGTGTTCCCGGCAGGCCGTAAACCAATCGCGTACAAACTCATATTGCAATAATGGCTCGCCACCGGTTGCCGTTACACCTCCGCCTGTCGCACGCAGATAATGACGATAGGTCATGACCTGCTTCATTACGGTTGCCACATCCAATTCCTGCGCCTGCTCAGTATGGAGATCCCATGTGTCGCGATTATGGCAATACAAGCAGCGCATCAGGCAACCTTGCAAAAAGAGCACGTAGCGCAAGCCCGGACCATCGACAGCACCGCAAGATTCAATCGAATGAATAATGCCTTTGCCGTTATAGTGACGGTGGCCAAGGTCTTTCAGTTCCGGCTCGGGGGTAATGGCAAAAGTCGTGGACATAGTGCTCGGCTCAAAAATGTTTTTGCTTATATGGATTGTACGATAATAAAGGCCGTCTGAACATTTCAGACGGCCTCAGAGCTTTGTTTCAAAACAAACCAAATGCAAATTTAGCTTCTGGCTTGTTTCTTCACCCGGATTACATGGTTTCTGTGAATGTACGGGTAATCACGTCAAGCTGTTGTTCGCGGGTCAGCGAGTTGAAGCGAACCGCATAACCGGACACACGAATGGTCAACTGCGGATATTTCTCCGGATTGTGCATCGCATCTTCCAAAGTCTCGCGATTCAATACGTTGACGTTCAAGTGTTGGCCGCCTTCCCAAATACCGTCTTCATGGTGGAAATAACCGTCCATCAAACCGGCAAGGTTGCGTTCGCGAGAATGCTCGTCTTTACCCAACGCGCCAGGAATAATGGAGAAGGTATAGGAAATACCGTCTTTGGCAAACTCAAATGGCAGTTTGGCTACGGAAGTCAATGAAGCGACTGCACCGTTGACGTCACGGCCGTGCATTGGGTTTGCACCCGGACCAAACGGAGCGCCTGCACGGCGGCCGTCTGGAGTATTACCGGTTTTCTTACCGTAAACAACGTTGGAGGTAATGGTCAGTACGGACTGAGTCGGAGTGGCGTTGCGGTAAGTTTTGTGAGTTGCCACTTTTTTCATGAAGCGTTCAACCAAATCGCAGGCGATATCGTCAACGCGGTCGTCGTTGTTACCAAATTGTGGGTATTCGCCTTCGATTTCAAAGTCAACGGCAATGCCGTTTTCGTCACGAACCGGTTTTACTTTGGCGTATTTAATGGCAGACAGAGAGTCGGCAGCCACAGACAGACCGGCAATACCGCAAGCCATCGTACGGATCACATCACGGTCATGCAATGCCATCAATGCAGCTTCGTAGCTGTATTTGTCGTGCATGTAGTGAATGATGTTCAACGCGGTAACGTATTGGGTTGCCAACCAATCCATGAATTGGTCCATGCGTGCGAATACGGTATCGTAATCCAAAACTTCGTCCAAAATCGGCTCAGTTTTCGGACCAATCTGCTCTTTAGATTTCTCATCCACACCACCGTTGATCGCGTACAGCAGGGTTTTTGCTAAGTTGGCACGGGCGCCGAAGAATTGCATTTGTTTGCCGACAATCATCGGGCTCACGCAGCAGGCAATAGCGTAATCATCGCTATTAAAGTCAGGACGCATCAAGTCGTCGTTTTCGTATTGGATAGACGAAGTGTCGATGGATACTTTGGCGCAAAATTCTTTAAAGCCTTGCGGCAGTTGTTCAGACCACAATACGGTGATGTTTGGCTCAGGAGACGGCCCCATGTTGTACAGGGTGTGCAACACGCGGAAGTTGGTACGTGTTACCAAGGTGCGGCCGTCCAAGCCCATACCGCCGATAGATTCGGTCGCCCAAATCGGGTCGCCGGAGAAGAGTTGATCGTATTCCGGAGTACGCAGGAAACGGACCATACGCAGTTTCATCACCAAGTGGTCAATGAATTCTTGCGCTTGGGTTTCGGTAATCACACCGTTTTTCAGGTCGCGTTCGATGTAGATGTCCAAGAATGAAGATACACGGCCGAAAGACATCGCCGCACCATTTTGAGATTTAACGGCAGCGAGGTAGGCAAAGTAAGTCCATTGGATGGCTTCTTGTGCATTTTTTGCAGGGCCGGAAATATCGTAGCCGTAAGAAGCCGCCATTTCTTTCATTTGGCTCAATGCTTTATATTGCTCATTGATTTCTTCGCGGCGGCGGATCACTTCTTCCAAGTCCACACCGTTTTCCAAATCGGCTTGCAGTGAGTTGAACTGGTTGAGTTTGTCTTTCATCAAGAAGTCGATACCGTATAATGCAACACGACGGTAGTCACCAATAATACGGCCACGGCCATAAGCATCCGGCAGACCGGTAATCACGCCTGATTTACGGCAACGGCGGATGTCGGGAGTGTAAACGTCAAACACGCCTTGGTTATGGGTTTTACGGTATCTGGTGAAAATTTCGCTGACTTCAGGGTTCAACTCAACGTTGTACACTTTGCACGCGTCTTGCACCATTTTCAAACCGCCAAACGGCATGATGGAGCGTTTCAAAGGCTCGTCTGTTTGCAGGCCGACGATGGTTTCCAAATCTTTGTTGATGTAGCCTGGAGCGTGGCTGGTAATACCGGATATAATTTGCGCGTCGATTTTGTACGGCTCGTGCGTACGGTTTTCTACTTTGATGCCTTCCAATACGCCCGCCCACAGTTTGGTTGTGGCTTCGGTTGCTGGTGCCAAGAAAGAGGCATCGCCTTCATAAGGCGTGTAGTTTTTCTGAATAAAATCGCGAACATCTACATTGGTTTCCCAGTTACCGCCGGTAAAACCTTCCCAAGCGGCTGGACGTTGCTGAACATCATTTGACATATCAAGCTCCTAATTTTATTGAAAATATAGACCGTAAATTTTCTGAAAGGATAGCACTAATACCCTTCCATTTACAGGGGTTTTCTTGAAATAAAATTACAGACTAGTCTTTTCTTGACTTACATCAATGAGAATAATTGTTACTTAGCACTACATCTCGGTTTCCAAACACTCGCGTTTAAAAACGGCGTAAAATACAAAATTCAGCCCTGAAGACAGACATCCTTCAGGGCTGAATTTTTATTGCATTTCATATAAAAGGCCGTCTGAAACATTCAGACGGCCTTTTATTCACTTAATCAATTAAGCAAACGGATGATGCAAAACGATGGTTTCTTCACGGTCAGGACCGGTTGAAACAATAGCCACAGGCGCACCGCAAACTTCTTCAATACGTTTCAGATAAGCTTTAGCGTTTTCAGGCAGCTTGTCGTACTCTTTCACGCCGAAAGTCAACTCGCTCCAACCCGGCATGGTTTCGTAAATCGGTTTGCAGGTTTCTACCGCATCGGAGCCGCAAGGCAGAATGTCGGTTTTGCTGCCATCAGGCAATTCATAACCTACGCAGATATTGATGTTTTCAATGCCGTCCATCACGTCCAGCTTGGTAATGCACATGCCGGAAATGCCGTTAACTTGAATAGAGCGTTTCAGAGCAGCGGCGTCAAACCAACCGCAACGACGCGCACGACCGGTTACAGAACCGAACTCATGGCCGCGCTCAGCCAAGCCTGCGCCTACTTCGTCAAACAATTCAGTCGGGAATGGGCCGGAACCCACGCGGGTCGTATAGGCTTTAACAATACCTAAAACGTAATCCAGCATTTGCGGACCTACGCCGGCACCGGCAGAAGCGGCACCAGCCAAGCAGTTGGAGGAAGTTACAAACGGATAAGTACCGTAGTCGATATCCAGCAACGTACCTTGCGCGCCTTCAAACAACAGGCTTTCGCCTTTGCGGTTTTTCTCATTCAAAACACGGGAAACATCGGTAATCATCGGCGTAATGCGTGGTGCAACTTTTTCAATGACCGCCATCACGTCTTCAACTTTTACCGGCTCGGCATTGTGCAGGTGTTGCAACTGAACATTGTAATAAGCCAAAACGGCTTCCAGTTTTTCAACCAGTTTTTCAGGGTGCAACAAGTCCACCACGCGAATCGCGCGGCGGGCAACTTTATCTTCATAGGCTGGGCCGATGCCACGACCGGTTGTACCAATTTTGCTTTTACCGCGGGAAGCTTCGCGAGCTTGGTCAAGCGCAATGTGGTAAGGCAGAATCAATGGGCAGGTCGGCGCAATTTTCAGACGGCCTTCAACGTTTTTCACACCGGCAGCGTTCAATTCGTCGATTTCACCCAACAATGCTTCAGGAGAAACGACAACGCCTGAGCCGATGAAACAGTCCAAAGTCTCATGCAAAATACCGCTTGGAATCAGGCGCAAAATGGTTTTTTTGCCACCGACGACCAAAGTATGGCCGGCATTGTGGCCGCCTTGGAAACGTACAACACCGCTGGTTTCTTCCGCCAGCCAGTCAACAATCTTACCTTTGCCTTCATCACCCCATTGGGCACCGATTACGACAACATTTTTAGCCATAGCCATCTAACCTTATTTCAGATACAAAATTTCAAAATAAAACTCAATCGTTCAAAGCGATTACTTTCCAAACGCCGTCTACCTGTTTCAGACGGCCTGTAACCTCTTCCGAACCGTTGTAGCCGATACCGTAATCGATAACGACACATTGTCCTTGTTCGCGCAAAGCATCTACCGCTTCTTGAGCCGCAGGCATGTCTTTGACATCGACCGCCACCACGGACTCCCGTCCGATAGCGGGAAGGCGGCCGATAAAGCTGCGCAAATCAAAACTGAATCCGGCAGCCGGACGCGCACGTCCGAAGTATCCGCCCAATCCGTCATAACGGCCGCCGCGTGCCACTGCATCATGAAGATTTGAACCATAAGCCGCGTAAAGCAAGCCGGTATGGTAATTGTCAACGCGCAATTCCGATAAATCGATATGCACTTTTTGATTTGGAAACGCGTCGCATACGGCCTGCAATTCATCCAACGCCGCACTGACTGCGGACAATTCCGGTAATTTCTCTCTAGCCATAGTCAGCACTTCACGACCGCCATACAATCGGGGCAACAATGAAAACGCTTTTGCCCACATACCGTCAAGTTTCCACTCTTTGACCAACTGGCTGACAGCCTCAGCATCTTTGTCCTGCATCGATGACAGCAAGATTGCCGATTGCTGCTCATCCAAATGCGCGGCATACGCTAATGCGCGGAATACGCCGATATGGCCTAATGAAAGCAAAACTTCGCCCATATCGGCGATTTTCATGCTTTTCAGCATCAAATCAATCAATTCAATATCCGCTTCAATGCCTTCCAAGCCGTACATTTCCGCACCCGCCTGCAAAGGCTCGCGCATATTGAGCAATCCGTCAGGCCGCGCATGAAGCACCGAACCGGCATAGCATAAACGGTTGATGCCTTGGTTGGCAGAAAGCAAGTGGGCATCAATACGCGCAACCTGCGGCGTAATATCCGCGCGGATACCAAGCTGGCGGCCGCTAAGCTGATCAACGACCAAAATGGTTTTCAAAGACAAACCGGCATCGATATGCGTCAATAAGGAATGGCTGTATTCCATCAATGGCGGTTGCACTAATTCATAACCATGCACGCGGAACAAAGCCAACAGCCGCTCACGGGCGCTTTCCAGTTGTCGGGCATTGGTCGGTAACACGTCGGCAACGTGTTCAGGAAGCTGCCAAGACTTCATGAGAATCTACCTCTGTTTTTTTGTAAACATAAAGGGCTGCTTAAATTTAAAACCAAATCAGCCTGACGACTGAAATTTTCCTGAATGCATCGACGGCACATCCGATGCGGCTTCAACAAAACTGATTTTAAATTTAAACAGCCCCTGAGTGACGGCTTCAAACCGTCGAGTTATTAAAATCAGACTTTACCATATTAAAACAAATTTTGCACCCTGTTTGCAGGAAACGTAAAAAACATTAAAAACAAAGGCCGTCTGAAAACTAAATGCATAGATGCATCATTTTCAGACGGCCTTATTCATGCCTGAACAACCCGACGCTTAACGCCAGTAACGCCACCAAGGCATATCATCAGATCGCCATTCGTGTTGTAAGAACGGGCTTTGAGGGAAGTTGGTTTCCAAAACGCGGCGTGTATCGGCGGCCAGTTGCGGCTTGTCCAGTTTTTTGTACGCCAATTCCATCATCGCCAAAGCTTCTTCGACATAACGGGTATTTTGGTAACGGCTGACGATTTTTTGCGCACGGTTGGCCGCTGCGACATAAGCACCGCGTTTCATGTAATAACGCGCCACAGACATTTCGTTACCGCCCAAAGCGTCCACCAGCTTGGCCATGCGTTCGGTTGCATCGGCAGCGTATTTACTGTTTGGATAACGTTGCACCAGCTCGGCAAACGCCTGATAAGCATCGCGGTTGGCTTTCGGGTCGCGGTCGGACCAGTCTTGGGAAGCCAGCTTGTTTAAGAAAGACTGGTCTTCGTTAAACAGGACCAAACCTTTCAAGTACAGCGCGTAGTCCATATTCGGATGTTGCGGATGATGGCGTTGGAAGCGCGCAATGGCAGCCAAGGCTTTTTCCGGCTCATCGTCTTTATAATAGGCATACGCCGTATCCAACTGGGACTGCTGTGCATAGCGGCCGTTTGGGAAACGGGATTCTAAAATTTCGTATAACTTGACAGCTCGCGTATAATTGTTGCTGTTCAACTCGTCTTGCGCTTCGGCATAAAGCTTTTCCACACTCCAATCTTGAGTAATTTGGGCGTCTTTATCGATTGTGCCTTTATTTGCGCAGGCACTCAGTGCCAAACCTAAAGAAACTACTAAAAGAATTTTTTTCATGCAGAATACTTCCTTTGATAACGAAGCCGATTATAGCGATGATTTAGACTTTCCGTCATCCCCTGAAACAGAAAGTTGTGTTAATTTGACCGTTCCGCTCGAAATGGCGGGCGGAAGGCTGGATGCCGTATTGGCCAAACTCATGCCCGACTACTCGCGCAGCCGCCTGAGTTCATGGATTAAAGAGGGTACAGTCATTGTAAACGATAAGCCCGCGCAACCCAAAGATAAAATGATAGGCGGTGAATTGATTGCCGTTACGGTACGTCCGAGCGAAGAAAACCTCGCGTTCACGCCCGAACCGATGGATTTGGACATTATTTATGAAGACGATAC
Organism: Neisseria sp. HMSC061H08; assembly: GCF_001836795.1. Lineage (NCBI taxonomy): Bacteria > Pseudomonadati > Pseudomonadota > Betaproteobacteria > Neisseriales > Neisseriaceae > Neisseria > Neisseria sp. HMSC061H08. The sequence goes on from NZ_KV830562.1 coordinate 147,278, forward strand.
CGTCATCGTCATCAACAAACCGGCCGGATTGGTCGTCCACCCTGCCGCAGGCAACTGGAGTGGCACCTTGCTCAACGGCCTGTTGGCGCACTGTCCGGAATTAAGCCAAGTGCCGCGTGCGGGCATCGTACACCGTTTGGACAAAGAAACCAGCGGCCTGATGGTGGTCGCCAAGACCTTGCCGGCGCAAAACTCATTGGTTCAACAGCTTCAAGAGCGCACAGTCAAACGCATTTACCGCGCCATTGCCAACGGAATCGTCCCTTTTGACGGCAAAATCGAAACCCAAATCGGCCGCGATCCGCACAACCGCCTGAAAATGGCAGTCGTCAAATTTGGCGGCAAACCTGCCATTACCCACGTCAAAGTGTTGGAACGTTATCTGGCACACAGCTACATCGAATGCTCGCTCGAAACTGGCCGTACGCACCAAATCCGCGTTCATATGCGCGAAGCCAACCATCCGCTGGCCGCCGACCCTGTTTACGGCAACCTGCGCCATCCATGCAGCGATGCGGTTAAAGAGGCCATCAAAGCCCTTGGTGCGCGCCAAGCCCTGCACGCCTACCGCTTGAGCTTTGTCCATCCGAAAACCGGCGAAACCGTTTCCTTTGAAGCGCCTATACCTGACGATATGTACCACCTGCTTTCCGTCCTGCGTCTGGAAGCCGGTTTGGATTCGTCCCTGAGCAACGAGGAAGAATGGCAAGAGAAATTCGGCATGGATGATGACGACGATTGGAATGAAGACGACTACGATGTCGAAGTCGTTTATGTAAGGGATTAAACCCATTTTTCAGACGGCCTAAAATATTATTTTGAGGCCGTCTGAAATCAATCCGTTCCAATATTCAGCAATTCAAAGATTATGAAAACCATCACAGATACCCTAAACCTCGCCCCGCAAGGCAAAAATTTTTTAACTGCCGACTGGCCTGCTCCTGCCAATGTTAAAACGCTTATTACCACACGCAACGGCGGTGTCAGCGAAGGCGTGTACCGCAGCCTGAATGTCGGTTCGCACGTCGGCGACAATCTGGAAGCCGTGCTCCGCAACCGCGAAATCGTGCAGGAACAAGTCGGCCTGCCCGTTGCCTACCTTAATCAAATCCACAGCACCATTGTTGTGAATGCCGCCGAAGCGTTAGGCAATACGCCCGACGCCGATGCCTCGGTGGATACAACGGGCACGGTCGCCTGCGCTTCAATGACTGCCGACTGTCTGCCCGTCTTGCTTTGCGACAAAGCAGGGACGGTGGTTGCAGCGGCCCATGCAGGTTGGCGCGGTTTGGCCGGCGGTGTTTTGCAAAACACCATTGCGGCAATGAAGGTCGAGCCTTTGGAAATCATGGCCTATCTCGCCCCTGCCATCGGCCCTGATGCGTTTGAGGTGGGGCAAGATGTATTTGATGCGTTTTGCACACCCATGCCGGAAGCTGCCGATGCGTTTGAAGACATCGGCGGCGGCAAATACCTTGCCGACATTTACGCTTTGGCACGCATGGTTCTGCACCGTGAAGGCGTGAACATGATTTATGGCGGCACCCATTGCACCGTCTTGGAACGCGATACTTTCTTCTCCTACCGCCGTGATGGACAAACCGGCCGCATGGTCAGCCTGATTTGGTTGGAAAAATAAGATTTGCGCCATCTAAAGACAAGGCCGTCTGAAATACTTTCCGTTTACGGTTTCAGACGGCCTAAACATTATTCGTTATAATCCGACGATACCGTAACCGGTTTCAACGAAGGAATATCCAATGAAAAAAATCCTATTGCCTGCAATCGCCCTATTGCTTGCCTCTTGCGGTTTCCACCTGAAAGGCACAGGCGTGACTTCTCAGCCGCTGCCTTATCAGAACTGGCATGTAGAAGGCGGATCCGTCATGCAAAAAGCGCTGGAAAATGCCTTACGCCGTGCCGACGGCCATCCGGTTAGCGAAGCCGAATCACAAATCACCCTGCGCGTTGTCGACTTTCAAAAACGCCGCGACATCTACACCATCACCCGCGCTGCCGCGATCAACGAATACCTGCTGGCCATGACTGTCAAAGCACAAGCCTTCCGCAACGGCGAGCCGGTTGGCGAACCGATGGAAGTCAAGGTTCACCGCACCATGGACTACGCCGACAGCGAAGTTTTGGGCAAACAGGAAGAGGAAGAAACCATTTGGTCTGAAATGCGCATCGACGCCGCAGATCAAATCGTCCGCCGCCTGACTTTCCTGAAAGCGCAATAATGGCTGCCGCGCCCATTGAGAGCCTGCGCCCCGATACGCCGCTCAAGCCGTTGTACATTATTCACGGCGAAGAGGATTTGTTGCGCATCGAGGCTTTGGATACGCTGCGCGCAGCCGCAAAAAAACAAGGTTATCTCAACCGCGAAGTCTATACCGCCGAAAACAATTTTGACTGGAACGAGCTGTTGCAAAGTGCCGGCAGCGCAGGTTTGTTTGCCGATTTGAAACTGCTGGAAATCCACATTCCCAACGGCAAACCCGGCAAAAACGGAGGCGATGCCCTGCAAACCTTCGCCGAACGCCTGCCAGAAGATACGGTTACGCTCATCCTCCTGCCCAAGCTTGAAAAAGCGCAGATCCAGTCCAAATGGTTTTCCGCATTGGCAGGCAAAGGCATCGTCTTAGAAGCCAAAGCCGTTGCGCCACATGCTTTGCCGCAATGGATACAAGGCCGTCTGAAACAGCAGGGTTTGGATATCGAACCTGAAGCACTCGCCCTTTTTGCCGAGCGCGTCGAAGGCAATCTTTTGGCCGCCCGTCAGGAAATCGAAAAACTCGCCCTGCTGCATCCAAAAGGCCATTTGATCAATATTGCCGACGCAGAAGCCGCGGTTGCCACCGTCGCCCGCTTCGATGTATTCCAACTGGCGGGCGCATGGATGAAAGGCGATACCCTGCGCGTTTCCCGTTTGCTGGACGGCTTGGAAGAAGAAGGTGAAGAGCCGGTTTTACTGTTGTGGGCAGTTGCAGAAGACATCCGCACCCTAATCCGCCTCACTGCCGCACTCAAGCAAGGCCAAAACATCCAAAGCCTGCGTAACAGCCTACGTTTATGGGGCGACAAGCAGACCCTTGCACCGATAGCGGCCAAACGCATTTCCATCAACCGCCTGCTCGACGCGCTCAAAACCTGCGCCAAAATCGACCGCATCATCAAAGGCGCGGAAGAAGGCGATGCATGGACCGAGTTCAAACAGCTCGTTACCTCGTTGGCCGCTTGAAACCGTTGCCGCGCGTCAAGAAACTTGCACGCAATACGCCCCAAAAACAGAAAATACTGTAAAATAGCGTAAACTCAAATTCAGGCCGTCTGAACCTCGCATTTCAGACGGCCTCTTCCAGCAAAAAACAAGGAAACACCAACCATATGGATAATAAAACCAAACTTCGCATCGGCGGTCTGGCCCTGCTGACCACTGCCGTATTAAGCCTCATCATCGTTCTGATCGTCGATTCATGGCCGCTGGCCATCCTGTTGGCCGTCATCATCGTGGCCGCTGCCGCAGGCGGTTTCGTTTGGACTTCGCGCCGTCAGCAACGCCAATTCCTCGAGCGCCTGAAAAAATTCGACATCGATCCGGAAAAAGGCCGTATCAACGAAGCCAACCTGCGCCGCATGTACCACAGCGGCGGCCAACATCAAAAAGACGCAATTACCTTGGTTTGCCTGTCGCAAAAATGTTCCGTTGACGAAGCGCACGCCATCTTCAAAAAACGTCCGACCCGTCAGGAAATGAACCAAATGGCTGCCCAACAGGCACGCGGTCAAAAACGTCCACATCGCTAATCCCGACAGTAACAGGCCGTCTGAACATCCCACCCCGTTTCAGACGGCCTGTTTTTATTGCCATCAAACCCATTTCCGTTTCCATCGCATTATGACCCGCTTTCCCACCGCCCCTCTCAAACGCCGCCTCGCCGCACTGGTTTACGAACTTCTGCTGACCGGCGCCGTGACCAGCATTGCCGCCCTTGCAGCCGGTATTGCCGCCATCTTTCTCAATCCCGTTTCTACGCGCCTGTCCATGCTGGCAACCTGCCTGATTCTGTTCTACGCATGGTGGCTCTACTTCCGCGCCAACTGGCACAAAAAAGGCCAAACCCTCGCCATGCAGACATGGAAAATCGGTTTGGCCGATAAAAACGACACCCAGCCGCCCCTGCCGCAGCTGCGCCTGCGCTTTATTTGGGCCAGCATTTTTATTGTCTTCATTCCCCTATTTGCCTACGCCGGATTGCGTCATCTGCTCAATATACCGCCTAAAGGCGCATTCGGCGCCGCGCTCATTTGGCTCATCCTGCCATGGGGCTTCGCCCTATTCCATCCCGACCGCCAGTTCCTCTACGACTTCTTGGCCGGAACAAGGCTGGTGGATTTGAATCAAAAGAAAACAAACGAATAAAATCCAAAAGTGGCTCAAGCTCTAAATAAAATAAAGGCCGAGACCTTTGCAAAAAAGCCCTTCCCACAACAGTCGAAACCCCAACACAGGTTTTCGGCTGTTTCCGCCACCAATCACTCCCT